>NZ_JBAXHI010000006.1:0-164764 GCF_037138995.1 Candidatus Chlorohelix sp.
CTCCCTTGTTGCTTCTTAGCTTGATGCCTATGGGGCGACGCTTGAGTCGCCCTTCTTTTATTGCCCAATCCCCACGAAATATGCCACCCAACGAGAGCGCATACGGGAACGGAGCGTTCGGGGTTCTACTGATTCTCCGGGGCAGCGACCTGCCCGGCAAGGCTCGCCCTGAGCCAAGTAAGGTTCAGGTTAGCGGTAGGCAAACTCTCTACCGTATAATCTGCAGGGAGTTGCCGTTGCAATTGGGCAATCTTTCCGGCGATAAGCGCGGCATCTCTGCCATAAATAAACACCAGCGCAGCCCCCGCTTGAACCTCTCCTATTGTCGCCTGAACTGCCGCTTTCGCCTTCAGGTCGCCAAGCAACGTTTGCAGATGATACACCAGCCATAACGCAGCGGTGAGAGTAATACCCAACGCCCAACATGTGCCGGAGATAAAGTTGCTTGTAATAGAGTTATCAAAAGCCCTGAAAAACTGGTAAATTAGCCACGCGCCGCTAATCAGCAAAGTTACCACGCTCATGAAAAGCGTCAGATAGAGATATATTCGGCGCACTGCCGCGCGGCGTTCTTCCACATGCTCCTGCGCCAAACTCTGACGTTGCAGTTTTAGCCAACTATAAAGCCACACTGCACCGCCCACCAGAATTAGCGTTATAAGCTGGCTTATTTCATCGCTCCAGCCTATGTTTTTCAACTGTGAAGAATCCCAACCGCCCAACGCAAGGTCTAGCATTATTCTGATTAGCCGCGCAAGACCAAACGAAAGCGTTATTAAACCAATTAAAGACAGCAGATACCAATACAAGCGGCGAAGGTTTGCTTGAAGCGGCGGTTCTTTCGCCAATAAAGCCATATCTCGATGCAAAACCAGCGCGTGATAGCCCCAAAACATGCCGTAAACTAACGCCACCACCACAGGGTTACCCACTTGCGTAAGCAGCGACTCGCTGGAATTTTTCATTACCTCGCTGCCTAACGCCAACCGCATCAGGTTGTACATAAATAAGGCAACCGCCGTAACCGTCACTATAATTGTTTGGAGAAGCATAGTATAGAGGTAAAATTTCCGCAAAAGCGAATGTTGCTCCTTCTCCGAAGTGGCGTTAAGCCGCTGCATCTGCCACCAATGCCACAGCCAACCCGCCAAACTCACGATAACCCACCCAAGGACAGAAGCAATAAGCCCCATAAAGTTCACATTGCGGTAATAGGGGTCAGTATTGCTACCCGTAATATATTTCCAATAATCCTGTCCCAATAGTGTCACACTGATAGCCAAAACCGATGCCGCGCCGTAATTCATCAGGAAAAAATACAAGCCGCGTACGGTTGCCCCACCGCCATGCTCCGGCGCAATCCGGTTATCGGCGCGAGTCACCAGCCAGAAATAGAGCCATACTGGCGTACTGACCAACAAAATAGGCATATTATTCGCAAAGCTGTACTTCAGATTCCCGTTATTGGCTAATTGTGAAAATAACTCGCCTAAGAAAACGCCCGCTGCAATAAACACCTGCAACGCCGTAACAAACAGGGTGAGGTAAAGCATCAACTTACGCAACGTTGATTGCCGCTCCTCTATACCGTGATAGTCTTGCGCCCTTGCGTTGCGCTGCGCCAATATCCAGTGGATGAGCCACACCACCCCGCCCACAACCGCAATTGCTCCCCACAGGCTGTATTGCTCGCGAATGTAAGAATCGCTGTTATCGTAGTAATAATAACGCTCCACCTCCAGCCAACTTCCGAAAAGAAGGTTTAGCAGATTGGACAAGCCGCTCACCAGCATCATCAGGCTTATAAAACTGGTGGCATAAATATACAAACGCCTTGCTATCAACATTGCCAAGCTCCTTTCAGTTCAGCCAGTATTGCAACCCGTAGGGATAGTTCAAATAGCTAATACGCCACACGCCGTTTTCAAGGCTCAAGCTCATTGTCGTATCTTCGCGCCATATATCCCCGCCAAAGAGAGGATTGGATTGGCTGTAATGGTTTATTTCCAGTGTAACAGATGCGCTGTTGTCGTTGATATTTTCGGATTTAAGCGCTGCCCTAATATTCTCAGAAGTATAGTAAATATTGCTTTTGAAGGTCTGACGGCTAATTCTTTTTTGGAGATAGTTATCAAGCAAATCATAGGCTTTGTCGTATTCCCGGTCATTAAGCGACTTGATATAGCTTTGCGCCACTCCGCCGGGACTATTCGCCAGAATATTCGGGGGCGGTTGGCGTAACAGGAAAAGGCTGGCAAGCGCCAGTAGTGCCAATAACCCGATTCCTCCCACTATCGCTATCAAAAAGCGGTCGCGCTCTTTGGGCGTACCGGGGTTTTCGCTTGGTATAGTCACAGGTTCGCTCATTATATTTAACTCCTACAAATAGCTTTTTACTAGCTTACAACTTCTAGCGCGGTTTTTGCTTGTAATAAAGTTTCGTGTACGATTGGGGATAGTGTAAGGATTTCGTAGCAGCAGCTTTAGATTTGGGTTTATCGGAATGTTCGTCAGGGACTTGCCAACCGCCGATAAACAAGACTATTGAAGATGCTAAATATAGCAAACTAAGAATAGCACCATTGCCTGAACTATCTAGGACTGGAACCGGAAATATTAGAATCGCTCCCCAAAGGAAAATTCCCGGTACACTTACCCCCAGTGCGATACTGCCTGCTAAACCGGGCATTTCTAAGGAAATCGCTACCAATTTTAGCGTAATAAGCCCAACTATAATAGCACCACTAATAGAAAGCAACCCATATATATACCCTAAACCCCACTCATATTTTGAGGAAGGGCTTAGCAACCATCCCACATTCAAGAAGATTCCCATTACCAGCAAAATCAGGCTGGCTATCCCAAACTTACGCATAGTTACACCTCCTGTTTAATGCTATTTAGTCCCTTAATTTCATTATAATTCTTTAACGCAAATATTATGTTAGAAGTTTATAAGAATGAGTTGGGAATGACGAGAAAGCGCGATACGGAGGGCGCTCCCACAGAACCCGAACCCCTTTGAGAACCGTTTTATAGAGGACAATTTCTTTCTTGCAACTGCCCTTATAGATGATAAGGTGCATTACCTTTCAAAATGTAGTAGAATGCCTCAAACTTATATGTTATTTTCTGTTCTGGGAATTTAATTTTGGCACAATTCACGCTCAGGATAATAGAAGAAGCTCATATAGGGCTTCGTAAAAAAGACCAGCAAGACTTCCATGGTCATACCTTTATACCTGCTAACCCAGATAAAAACTTGCCGCCTTGTTGCCTTGTTGCAGTGGCTGATGGCGTGAGTATGGGCGCGGAGGGTGCGCTTGCCAGTAAAACGGCAGTGGAAAATTTGCTTGCCGAGTTTGCTCGCTTATATAGCAGCGGACAACTTGAGGCTGGCTTTGCCTTAGAGAAAGCTTTTCTTAAGGCTAATATTGAAGTTTTTAAACTGGCGCGTGACCGTCCCGGAATGGCAACTACCCTCGTTTCTGCCTTGATAATAGGTGACCAATTAATAACCGCACACATTGGCGACTCAAGAATCTATTTGGTACGCCCTAATCTTAATTTTGAATCCGTTACTATAGACCATAGCTGGGTTAAAGAATTCGGCGAAAACCTTGTGCGTAAAGGCTATTTGACCGATGAAGAATTAAAAAAGGACGGACGGCGGCATAGTATCACCCGTGCGCTAGGTTTGCAGGACTCGTTGCTGATAGATTTTACTGCGCGTACTCTACAGGATGGCGACTTGATTTTGACCTGTACCGATGGTCTATGGGACATGGTAGGTGAGAACAAAATCGAGAAAATACTGGCAAGCGGATTACCTGAAGCAAAAACCAGTAACGGGCAGGAAAAGCTGAATGCCCTATGTCACAATTTGGTACAGGCTGCTATTGATGTTGGTGGGCGCGATAATATAACTGTTTCTATGACTTTGGTTGATAGAATTGGCGACCATGTGGTAATGCCCGGCTTGGCAAAGCTTTTGGAGCGAACTGCGCTAGACCTCTCTGAACGTACCAACTCGGTTGAAGATTTGGCTGAATTTTCTGAAGAACCCACCACCTTAAGCACAATCCCATTAAAAGCCAAACCCTACAAGCCCATTGGAGTAGTAGATTTGCCTGTGATGGAAGAAAAAGCCCCCCAATATGAGGCAATGTTAGCGCAAGGACAACAATCTTTTGCGCTTGGACAGTGGGAAGAGGGCTTAAACCAGCTAATTGAACTGGAATTACTTGACCCCACTCACCATGGCTTGTACGAAACTCTTAGTAGTTATCTGACGCGCTATATCGGTTCAGCGATTGAAAACAGCGAACCGGCAAAAGCAGAACGATTTTACCAATCAGTGTTGGCGAGAGGTATAACTCGTTATGACCACTATATCTTTGATTATTGCTTAAACGAAAGCAAGCGTGCCAGTAGCGAAAGTAACTATCATTTAAGCCTTACCTATGCCGATTTTGCAGGAAAATTACAACCGCAGGATAACCGCATACGTCAGCTTCAGGAATTAAATCAACTGTATCTTGAGCTTAAACGCGCCGATTTTACGACAAGTCAAAAATTATCAATTGCTCAGAATCTTTATGCGCGTGACCCAGACTTCGGCTCGATACAGGATGATTTGTCTTCGGTGTATATGCAATTGGGCGATGACGCAGCCCGTAACTCAGAAGACGATGACGCGATAGCATGGTACGAATTAATTGTGCCGTTGCGCCCCCGCGATAAAAGGCTAGTTTCGTTGGCAAATTCTAAACTCAGGTCACTGGAAGATAAGCGAATACGCCAATCCGCTCAATCTGGTTTGCGCTTTAGTAGTTCTGTGCCGATACCCCACGGGCTGGAAAATTTAGTTATTCCAAACGGCCCAGACGGCAAGCCCGAAAACGAAGGGATGGGACGACTTAAAGATCGGGTCAGTCGCGCTCAGAAAGCTTGGGATAACGGACGTAGGGAGGTGGGAGCCGAGTACATCTATTTAGTAGATCAACTCAGTCAGCTACTTTCACCTAACCCATGGCAGCCCACTTTCCCCCGCGTTTGCTATGACTATGGGAAATGGTTGCTGGAGCAAAAGCAATATTTGGAGGCAAAACCTTATTTTATTAAGGCGCAATCACTAGGCATGAGCGCGGCACAGCAACGCCTAAGTGAAATAGAGAGGTTGGGAAAAGAGATCAACTATGGCGCTAGAGGCGCACCCCCGGTAGATTTGCCGGATTCGGTACCTCCTAAGCCTGAAAAACCGTTAGTTTCCGCCATAGAAGCCCAATATACCCAATCTAATATAACAGGCGCAACTCAAAAAGTTCCGGTAATAAATCCTTCTGCTTCTTCTGAGCAAGCGAGTTATACCTACTTCCCGCCTGTACCGCCCAGCGGTTATGTTGCAGCAGCGGCAGCCTCAAGTGAGGAGCGTTCCCAAAAATCGGAACGTTTGGTCGGGGTGTCCGGTGAACCTCGCGCTCAAAACATGGCTGATCCGCTACAATCTGCTGCTATGCGTGAATCGCGTCGGTCAGGCTCATTCGTACCGCCACAACCGATAGCCTCTCCGTCACTTTCAGAACCATTAGGTCCAAATCCCTATATGGAAATTGTCCGCAATCTCTGGTTACCTGCACTATTAGGGCTTGTCATTTTTGTAGCGGTAATATTTGTTGCTATAAACATAGTCTCGCGTTTGAGCAAACCCACAGAAAGTTCCACACAAGTTGCCTCAACCCAAACAACGCCTGCTCAAGGCGTTACCGCTAATGCAACAGTTGTACGCTCACCACGTGTAATGGTTACTCTTGAAGGCGCAAAGCCGGAGAGTCTCCAAATGTGGTTGGCTGCGGCGAATGAGCAGCGGTCTAATTGGCGAGAACTTAGTTATACCCCATTGGTGGGCTTCCAACTGAATCAGGCTGACTTCTCAAAGCTTGACCCAACTATAAAATACACTCTGGTTATAACCCCCCGTGATACGGCTTCGAGTAATTTCCGTAAAGACCTGCCTTTAGATACGCCTATACAGCTATTATTCAGCAAAAGCAACCTAGCTATTACATCCGGCGCGGGCTTGAATGTGAACTTCGCATTGCCTGCCGAAGCTTTGAATTTCTACCCTCTTTCCGGCGGTACGGTTGATACAACTCTTGCGGATGGAAGTCGCTTTGTTGCCGCTACCCGCCACACCTTGCGCGGGGAGTTTCTAAAACTTTACGATAGCTCTGGCGGTGTCGGTCGTTTTGGCTATCCCATCAGCGAAGAGTTTGATTGGGAAGGAATAGGGCATGTCCAGTTCTTAGAACGCGGTTGGTTGGTACAGAGTACCAATGATAAATTGGTAAAATTAGGCAAGCTAGGCAGTGATGTGCTTGGTGTGCAGAATTGCGAAGCAGTACCAAAACCCCCGACTAATGTTGGCGCAAGCGCTCCAAAAGTGGATACTTCCTTTGCCAATTATCTGAAAGCTAATCCCGCAATCGGGCAACCTTTAAGCCCTGCTTTTGAAGTAAACGAAGGCAACTCCAAGAAGAAAATCCAATATTTTGAGTTTGCGCGACTTGAAGTAATAAGCGGCGCAACCGATGGCGCTGTTACTCTTGGGCTTTTAGGTAGCGAAATGGCACGCTGTAAGAATTGGTATCGCTAACTGCCTTTTC
The DNA here is from genome assembly GCF_037138995.1 of Candidatus Chlorohelix sp. Taxonomy (NCBI): domain Bacteria; kingdom Bacillati; phylum Chloroflexota; class Chloroflexia; order Candidatus Chloroheliales; family Candidatus Chloroheliaceae; genus Candidatus Chlorohelix; species Candidatus Chlorohelix sp. The sequence goes on from NZ_JBAXHI010000006.1 coordinate 6,666, forward strand.
CAGTCCCGCCCTTGCAATTGAGCTAACAGGGCGGTTGCAAGTTATTTCCAATGTCCGCCCTAAGCGTTAAGAAAATCGTTTTTGTAGTGGCGGTTCGTACTCATTTCATGACACAGACAGACGAACCGCCCTTCTTTTATTGCCACATCACCCACAAAAAACGCCACCCAACGAGGGCGCATCGGAATGCGCCCTTACCCAATAACAGCCCTGATTGAGCTAAAGTAATAAAGTTAATAGAATCTGCGTGAACAGGATTTTTGAAATAATAGCCACCGGATAGACAGTCGAGTAACCGATATTTGGCAAATCGTTTTTGGTTTGTTCCAAAGCAAAGCCTAGCACTGCCGGTTGGGTTTGCAAACCTGCTACGATACCAAGCATAACACCCATTGGTATTTTGAAAACTTTATGCCCGATAAAGAGCGCCAACAACGCCACTGTCACAGTAATGACTATACCAATCAGGAAAATTAAAATGCCGCCGCCTTTGGAAAAGGTACTCACAAAAGGATAGCCGGCACGAGTACCAATCGCTGCCAGAAAGAACACCAGCCCTAATTGCCTTACCAACAGGTTGGCACTGTAGGGTAAATCCCACACAATTCGCCCGGTATTATGTATTTTCCCAAGTACCAGCGCCACTATTAGAGGTCCACCCGCGTTGCCGAGCTTGAAAGTAATTCCTCCCGGTATTGGGATTGGGATTGCTCCAACCAACAAACCCAACGCTAACCCCAAGCTAAAACTCATGATGTCAATTTCACTGAGGGCGCGATAGGAGTCACCTAGCAATTTCCCGACTTCCGTCATTTTCTTAGGAGGCGCAACGACCCTGACTCTATCGCCCAACTCTAGCACAGTATCGCCTTGCGCCAGAAATTCCACATCGCCCCGCCGAATACGAGTGAGGATAGCCCCAGCTTTTTCATGCAAATTCAAGGAGCGAATCGTTCGTCCCACTATTTGACGGTTAGATACAAACATGCGGCGGAAATCCAGTTCGGAGCGATCCTTATCAATTTGTTCCTCGCTGGTCACTCCTAGCCAATCAGCCGCAAACTTAACATCTTCTTCTGTTCCGATGATGCTTACCAAATCACCCGGTTGAATCTGTGTTTTGCCGCCTACAAGCGAGAGACGATTTTCGTGTTTAATTCTGCCAAGTACCACTTCCCATTTGAATTTGCGTATCAACGTCTGCACCAGATAGTTGCTGACTTCAGGGTTTTGCACCAGCACTGTGAGATTTATTAGTTTCTCGCCGCTATTCCCGAACTCCTTGTGAGCGCGGCTTTCTTTGGCATAATCTATCTTCCAAACCTTTTGAAGTATATAGATTACGACAATCATGCCGATTACACCCATTGGATAGGCTACGGAATAGCTGACCACCGGTTCTGCCAGCATCTGTTCCACGCTGTCTTTAGGCGCAGAGGTCTTGATATATTCGAGCGCACCTGCCAGAGCCGGAGTATTGGTAAGGCTGCCGGCGTAAAGCCCCGCAGTAATAGTAGCTTTCATCTCGAATATTTTATTGGCAGCAAAAGCCATAACGGCAGCAAACAGCAATATTGTGCCGACCATCAGGTTGTCTCGGAAGCCGCTGCGCCGGAAAGAGGCAAAAAAGCCGGGACCGCTGGACAAACCAACCGAGTAAACGAATAAAATTAGCCCTAACTGGTACACAATTTCCGGCAACTTCACGTTAGGGTCAAGCGCTCCGAAAGCGATGCCTACAAACAGCACCGCTGCCACTCCTAAACTACTTCCACCGACCTTAATCTGTCCCAGCGGGTAGCCGATAGCTGCTACCAATGCCAATAACAGAAGAGGATTATCAATTAATAATTGAATCATATAGCGCCTATGTCCATTTAGTTGTCACCTATATAAACGTCAATAGCCAAGCCTTTTATTTACAATATTTAGCAAAGTCTCACCATTGAGCCATCGGTGCAGGTTTTGGCAAAAAAATTCTGCCGTAGCGGGTAAAAACCCGTCAAAATTACCGGACGAATGAGGCGTTATAAATACGTTAGGTAACTCCCAGATAGGAGAGTCATTTGGTAAGGGTTCAGTTTCAAATACGTCCAGCGCCGCGCCGCTAATGAGCGCGTCTTTTAATGCCTCAACCATTTCAGCTTCTTTGACCAATGCGCCTCTTGCAATATTGATAAAATAGGCTGTTCGTTTCATCAATTCAAATTCTGCATACCCTATTAACCCCTTTGTTTGGGGGGTAAGCGGTGCGGCTACCACAATATAGTCACTTTCCGCCAGCAGCTTCTTTAATTCGGTATCAGGGTATAATCTATCCAATTCCGGGTATGGCGCATCAAGGATTCGTTTAGTTGCAATAACGCGCATATCAAAGGCACGCGCCCGTTTCGCTATTTCGCGTCCTATTTTGCCATAGCCTATAATCCCCAACGTTTTACCGGCTAACGCTGCCGGTTGGTTTTGGTTCCAGTTGCTCACCCATTTGTGCTGCTTTTGATAATCTCGCTGCTCCAATAGATGGCGAGCGTGTAGGATGATATAACCCATCACCTGATCCGCCAACGCGCCCGCCATAATTCCCGCCGCATTGGTGAGTATTACCTCGCTTTCCACCAGTTGCGGGATTTCCAGAATCCGGTTAACTCCGGCGAATGGGGCATGAATCCAGCGTAGCATACGCGCTACTAGGAATTGCTCTTCCTTGAGAAAGCCCCCAAAAATAACTTCTGCTTTCCTGATTTCATTCAGAATCAGTATATCCCGCTCATCGCCTTTCAAAGTTTCAGGAATAAAAGTTATTTGCATACCTCCATCGGTAGCAATTGCGCTAATTTTATCGCGGAACTCCGGCGGTAACCCGTTCAGGCAAAGCAACTTACCCGGCATTTTTTTCTTTATCCTCGCCACTCTGGAATTTCCAAATAACATATCCTGCTACAAGATTTACCAGATTCAACAATAAAATGAAACTACTAAGGCTTATAGCTTTTTCATGTAGATAGCCTAGTTTATCGAGGATTGCTATCAACGCCATATCACGCGCGCCGATGCCCGCTACCGATACCGGAACAAGGCTTACAACTGTGGCAAGGCTGCTAACTGCCACTACCTCTAATGGGCTTAGGTTCATACCCAACGCCAACGCCAACACCCAAATTCTAAACAGAGCCATTCCCGATGCTATCAAGGTTGCCCCGAAAGTGGGTACAAAATTCACCGGGCGTAGTTTTTCTTCCGCTTCCGCTTCTTCGCGCTGCAACTCGCGGTTGGACTTTGCCTTACGTGATAGTAACAGGCGCAGGGCTATATTCAGCAAACGAGTACGCATTGCCGGGAGTGATAATGCTATCAAACCCGCCAGCGTGCCGCCTAGCAGTAAGACTAATACCGGCAGTTCTCCCGCAAAATCCGCTCCCAGAAATAACAAACCGCTTGCCGCCAGTAAAATCAGCACTGCCACATCAAAAAGCCGATCTAACACTACTGAAACCATACCGCGCCCCAAAGGGTAGCCCATATCGCGCAGGTAAAAAGCCTTAATTGCATCTCCCGCTTGCCCCGGCGTAAAACTACCGGCAGACAAACCAATGGAATAAAGGCGGTAGGCTGTTTTAAAACTAAGCTTTATCGTCAGGTCTTTCAGGATAAGATTCCAACGCCATGCCTTGAAAGCTATAAGGGGGAATACCAGCAGAATTGATAGCACAACCAACCAGAGGTTAGCTTGGCGTAAATCATCCCAGATTTTAACCGGGTCAAGGTTCAGGCGAGTCAGGAAGAATATAAGAAGCGTAGTGCCACCTATTCTTACAATCCAACGCCAGAAACGAGGATTAGTGTAGAACGGGCGACCTGTCACAGTCTTTTCAGAGCGTAATGAATAGCCCGGTTCATTATCACCCATTATCCCTCGCAATTCCTATTTGTTCTGACATTAGCTTTTCGTGCGAGAGAATTTCAAGTAACTGGGTATCCACTTGTCCGATTCGTTCAAACCGAAGCGCGGCAATTTGCTCTGAAATTAGCCCAACTAGAAAGAATATTACTCCCATACTGATTAGCAACGCTGCTCCGTTTGGGATGTTACCACGTAACGCCACATTACCCACCCCGTATAGAAAGCCGAGTAGCAGCCACATAGCCGCGATAGGCAAGAAAACTTTTATCGGATTAAACAGGGCGATGATTTTCAGGATAATATTAATGAAACGGATGCCATCTCGAAAAAGGCGGATTTTGCTCTTGCTGCCTTTGGCGCGTTTATGCACCTTAATCGGCACGAATTTAACGTTGTAGCCGCTTTTGATAAAGCTCATGGTGGTAGTGGTAGGGTAGCTGTAGCCGTTGGGTAGGAGGTGGATAAACTCTAATACCTTTTCGCGTTTGAAACAGCGAAATCCGCTGGTTAAATCCGGTATTTTCATTTCTACCAAATAACTAGCTAAGCTATTGTAAGCCCAGTTTGCAAACCCGCGATGCAAACCCGCCTGTCCAGAAAAATCGCGTGCGCCAATAACTAAATCATACTGTCCCATATGTTCCAACAAACGGTCAATATCTTCGGGGCTATGCTGCCCGTCCGCATCCAGCAACAAAACTGCCTCGCGCGTGGCAGTACGAATTCCGCTCTTTACCGCTGCTCCGTTGCCTTTGTTATAGGGGTGTCGTACAACCTTTGCGCCTTCACTAGCAGCCTCAAGGGCAGTGCGGTCATTAGAACCATCATCCACCACAATAATTTCAGCGCGGGGTTTTATTTCACGGGTTCGTTTTACCACTCGCGCTATTGAGGCTTCCTCATTATAAGCAGGGAAAACTATGCTCAATTTGTCATCAGAAATCATGCGGTTGCGCTCTTTATCCTTTCAGCTACTGTATTATAACCGATTAATTATCCTTTAGAGTTTACCTAACTGTCAAACTGAGGTAAAGGCTGTTCAGGACTAGTGCAAGGTTGGAAAGGGGATGTAACCCCTACGGGTCACAGGCAGGCAGTGGAACGCCTGACGAGGTCTTAAGGAGTGCCAACCTTGAACTCATCCTCTCCGGCGGGTTATTGCCCTAAAATCGTTTCTTGCAACGCCCTAGTATCAGGTTGGAAAAGAAGGCTAAAATTCGCCAAATCTGGTATATTATCTATAGTGCTAAAAACATTAATTCTATTCCGCTTGTGGAAATAAGGAAAATTAAACCGTAATGTCACAAAACTATAACGCCCAAAGCATAGAAGTTCTTGAAGGGGTAGAGGCGATACGCCGTAATCCCGGAATGTATATCGGAAGTACCGGTTCTCACGGGCTAGTCCATCTCATATACGAAGCCTTTGCCAACGCAGTGGATGAAGCGGTAGCCGGTCATGGCAATTGCATCACCCTAAGCCTAGACCTGCACACCGGCTGGGTAACGGTTGAGGACGAAGGACGAGGCATCCCCTTTGAGCTAAAAGAACACAAAGGACAGAAGCTACCCGCCGCCACCATTATCGTTTCGACCATTCACGCCGGGGGCAAGTTTGACAATTCTAAACAAACCAGCGCGTACGCTAGTAGCGGCGGTTTGCACGGGGTGGGTACCACCGCCATCAACGCCTTTGCCGAAGTGCTAGAACTAGACTCTTGGCGGGACGGGCAGCATTTTAGGCAAACTTTCAAGCGTGGAGAACCCCAGCCGCACAAAATAGAGAAATGCGATAAAGCCAAACAAGGCACTCGCTTTCGCTGGAAGGCAGACCTCAAGCTCTTTGATGCCGGTTCCCACTATGACTTAGAACTTTTGGTGAGCCGCATCAAACCTGCTGCTTACCTCAACCCCGGACTGAAGATAGTCCTGTCCCTACACCAAGTGGGCGAAGAAAGCCCAAAGGTTCAGGAATTCTATTCTCAGCATGGACTGAGCGGTTATGTGATAGACCTACTCAAAGAACTGGAAGGCGCAGAAGCTCGCGCCCTATTCCCCCAACCCATCCTAATCGAGGGAGAGCGGGACGGGGTACAGGTGAACGCTGCCCTCCTCATAAGCGCAGAAAGCTATCAAACCACCATTCACAGCTACGCCAATTCCATACGTACCCGTGACGGCGGTACCCACGAAAGCGGCTTCAAAGCAGCGTTAACCCGCGTAGTGAATGAACAGTCTGCCAACGGTATTACCAATAGCGCAAACGCAGCCAAAAGCAAAGTGGTAGCAAAGGGCAAAGCTAAGAACGGTAAAGCCCCCTCCAAAAGCCAACCGGTCAGCTTCAAGCCGGAAGTAATCCAACAGGGCTTGTACGTAACAATCGCCATAAAGCTGGCTAGACCGCAGTTCCAGAGCCAAACCAAAGATAGGCTCAGTTCGGCAGAGGTGGAAGGCATAACCCGTAGCATAATAGGGCAGGGGCTATCGGATTGGTTTAGCGCAAATCCAAAACAGGGGAACGCTTGGCTAAAACGCATCGAAGCCTCGCAGAAAGCCCGCGAGGAAGCCCTACATTATGAGGAACTTGCCCGCGCTGCCGCCAGAGACAAAGGTGGACTACTCATAGACAAAGCCATCTCAGACAAGTTTGTGCGTTGCGCCAGTAAAAGCCCGGCGGAAAGCGAAATCCTGATAGTGGAAGGAGACAGCGCGGGTGGCAGCGCGGTACAGGGGCGCGATGCTAAAATCCAAGCCATCCTAAAGCTGAGAGGCAAGCCTTTGAACGTAGCAGGGGCTAAACTCAGCACAATAGTGAGCAATCAAGAAATCTTAACCCTACTGAACGTGCTAGGAACAGGCTTTGGCAGCAGTTTTGACCTATCAAAGTTGGCTTTCCACAAAATAATAATAATGAGCGATGCCGATGTGGACGGATTACACATCCAATGCCTCCTACTGACTTTCTTCCACGAAATGTTGCCGGAACTTATCCGACAGGGGCATATCTATATCGCCCAACCCCCTCTCTATAAAGTCACCTACAAAAAGCAGGACATCTGGCTTTTGGACGATGCAGCCAAAGACCAATGGCTTAGGCAGCACCGGGATGCCATCGGGCTGGCGTTTAAGCGGTTCAAAGGACTGGGGGAGATGAACCCACGTGAACTAAGAGAAACCACCCTTGACCCGGCACGGCGCACCCTGCTCAGAGTGACAATCGAGGAGGCAGATTTAGCCAGTAAGCTGGTGCATCAACTGATGGAGAGCAAAGATGCCGGAGTTCGGAGAGAGTTTCTGGAACAGTTTGGAGGCGGTTGGCTGGCTCCGACAATGCCTTCTATCGGCAAAACCTCGACTGAATCGACAACCGCAGGCAAAGCGAAGAACGCGAAGGGAGTGGCGTAGCCGTGGCAAAACAAACCGCCTTTGATTTTAATCAGACCGGTCCGGTCAAACCGGTGGAATTTCACGAAGTGTTCGGGCAAAACTACGGGCAGTACGGCTTGTACGTTGTGCAAGACCGCGCATTGCCTGATGCCCGTGATGGACTAAAACCCGTCCAACGCCGCATCCTTTACACCCTTTTTGAGGGACGCTACCTAGCTTCCGGTCCTCACCGCAAAAGCGCAGAAATCGTGGGGAAAGTATTGGGAGACCGCCACCCACACGGGGATAGTTCAGTGTACGATGCCATGAGCAGAATGGCGCAACCCTTCAGTTTGCGCTACCCCTTGATAGACGGACAGGGCAACTGGGGAGCAAGTGACGGAAGCCCGGCAGCAGCCTACCGCTACACCGAAGCCCGGCTTACCCCTCTGGCAGAAGCGCTTCTGTCCGAAGACATCAAAAAGGAAACCGTACCGCTCCTAACTACCTACAAAGAAGACCCAAAAGTGGTCGAGCCTATGTACCTACCCGGTCACATCCCTCCTTGCGTCAACTCAATTGACGGAATAGCGGTGGGCATCTCCACCACCGTCCCGCCTCACAACTTAGGGGAAAGCCTGCGGGTGAGTATTGCCATGTTGGATGCGGGAGTGCTAGAAGGAAATAGCTTTTCTATCGAACAGCTAATGAGCTACCTACCCGGTCCTGACTTCCCAGAAGGCGGTAGAATAATGGTGTCAGGCGGCGGAGTACGGGAATATCTGGAAACAGGGAGGGGACGCTTCATCATCCGCGCCAACGTAGTACAAGAGCAACTCACCCCCACCAAAAGAGCATTGGTCATCACCGGCTTACCTCCCATTGGGCGCGATAAAGTCATCGCCTCCATCATAGATTCTATCAACGAACGCAAACCCGGTACCGAGGGACTGGTCGCCGAACCCCCGCTGGACGAAACCAACGAAGAACGCACTAGAATCGTGCTGGAACTGAAGCGAGAGGCAAACCCGGCGGTAGTATTGGAAAGCCTGTACCGGCACACCCTCTTACAGATAGCCGTGAGCGCACAACTTTACTTCCTATTCGCCCCCAAAAGCCACCTGCAAGCCCCCGCCACTATTCCCAAACAAGTGGGAATGGTGGAACTCTTGAGTTACTGGTTACACCACCAACTAGATGTATTGGAAAGAAGGCTCACCTTTGAACTGAACCAATACCGAGTGCGTCTTTCAACCGTGGAAGCCCTCATAGTCGGCGCAACCCATGCCCAGCAACTCGTCAGAATCTTCCAAGAAGCGGATGGCAAAGCGCAGGCTAAGCTCATCCTTCAAAACAAATACAATCTGACCGAAGAACAGGCTGAAGTAATTGCCAATATGAGCTTGTCACAGGTAACACGCCCCGATGCCGGGCGGTATCAAGCTGAAAGAACCGAATTAATTACCAGAATAGAGCAGCACGAAGAATTGCTGTCCTCTCGCCCGAAGTGCATCAGCCTACTCAAGCAAGAGTTACGCGAAACCGAGAAAAAGTTCGGGGATGGGCGGCGCACTGTGATAGACGGGGCTAAACTGGTTGGTACTGACGTAGTGGAGGAAGTAGCGCAAGCAAATGTCAGGGAACCGCTAACCCTCGCCCTGTACACTGACGACACCCTCAAAGCCACCAGCCCTGACCAATTCGGGGCGAAGGGCAAAGCTCACAAAAGTGATGAGAGCTTGGCGAGTTTGTGTGCAGTTGCGCCGGACGCTTTCGTCTTGGCTGGCACCAACAAGGGGCGCATCTTCAGCCTACCAGTGGAGAAATTGACGCTTACCACTCGTAACGGGAAAAGTGAGAGTATAGCACGCCATCTGAAACTGGAGGCAGGAGAACGGGTAGTGCAACTCTTGGCAGTACCCGGTTCAGCCTTTGGCGAAGGAGCAGCCCCCTTGTATCTGGTAGAGTTCTCGGCGCTTGGCAAAGTCAAAAAAACCCCCGTGAGCGAATACCGCAGTGTGAACGGGGCGGGCTTAGGCAGTTTGAAACTAGCTGAGGGAGATGAGGTTATATCCATCATGTTTAGTAACGGGCAGGGCGAATACCTCCTGACTACCAACACCGGGCAGACCCTACGCTTCGGGGATGACAAGCTCAACCCACAAGGTCGCATCGGGTTGGGGCAGGTAGCAATGGCTCTAAACAAAGGAACGCGCATAGTAAACGCCCATCACTGGTCGGGAGGAGATGAGGGGAAAGCCTTTCTGGTGATACTCAGCAAGCAGAACGTTATCAAGAAAACAGCCTTGACAGAATACCCGGCAAAAGGTCGTGCTACTGGCGGGGTGGCGACCACCGGACTGGTGGTAGGAGATAGTATTGTCGCCACTTGGCTTGCCAGAGGGGAAGTAACCCTGCTGGTAGTCGCTGAGAGTGGAAACCTGACCCTGAAAACCTCCACCTTACCCACGCTACCTAGAGCGCGAAAAGGTCAGCCGCTAGAGGAACTGACCGGACTTGTAGGAATGGCTAGAATTATACCGATGGCGTTTTAGGTTGTAAGGGGGGCGCAAGTGGTGTCCCCTTGAACTCATCCTCTCCAGCGGGTTATTGCCCTAAAAACGTTTCTTGCAAAAGCCCTGACAACTATATTTACCTTCTTGACAAACTTACTTATCTAAGCTATTCTTGATAAAGAATGATGAGTATGTTGATATATATACTCATATTAACTTCTGATTTAATCAATTTTTTGAGGGCATTGGTTTTATGGGTGCAATAAAGAAACAGGATAAACTTCAGGGCAGAGCTAGGATTTTGGCAGTGCTATCCCACCCGGATGATGAGACTTTTCTGATGGGTGGAACCTTGGCGCATTATGCTCGATATGGGCATAAAGTGCAAGTATTGTGCCTTACTGGGGGCAATCAGGGAAAAAATGCGCTTTCTCATCTTTCCGAATCCTGTTCAATTGCAGCCATTCGCCGTCTGGAACTAGAACAGGCTTGCCGAATGTTGGGAGTAGAGCTTCTATCGGTACAGGATTTACCCGATGGTAAGCTGTCCGAACTGGGCGTTACCAAACTGGCGGGGGTTATTGCACCGTTTCTCCACAGCTTTCAGCCTGAAATTGTCCTGACCTTCGGACCGGACGGCTTGACCGGGCATCCTGACCATATCGCTACCAGTAAGGCTACTACCTTAGCTTTTAATCGAACCGCCCCTACTGGGGCTGCCCTTTTCTATGCGGGTTTGTGCAGAAGCCTAGTCAAGAGTTTGAGCAACCGTATGGAAGGAAGTTTGGAAAACATCCCCTTGAAATTGGTAGGGCTTCCCGATGAAAAGTTGCCTTTCAAAATAGACATACACCAAACCAACCGCTGTAAATGGGAAGCGCTAACCTGCCATCGCACCCAGTCAGGCAGTTTTGCGAGTTTAAATCAAACTGACCTGCAATTGTTAGGAGAGTATGAATACTTTCGGCTGGCGCGGGTGGCAGGAAAACAATGGCTGCCTTATCAACCTGCCAACGACCTTTTGCAGGTTCTCGATAGATTAGAGGAAATCGAGGCGGTAGCTTAGTTGCAAGTTCGGAAGATGCCGAAGGTCGCAAGGGGTGTCCCCTTGAGTCGCCCTCTCTCTCATCTTCTCCGGTGGGGTGCAGCAGGTTACTGACCTAGTAGCTTAGATTGAATTAACATCAAAATAAACCAGTTTTTATTAAGTTTATAAGAAGGAGACCGAGAATGAGTACAACTGAGGCAACTGATAATCTGGTAGCACGGCGCAAACGCAAACCCAAAATTGCCCAAAATGCTATCGAACTGTTGGGAAATACACCGCTTGTGCGCTTAAACAAGGTGACTGATGGTGCGGTTGCAAATGTTTACGCCAAACTTGAGGCTTTTAATCCCGGTTTCAGCGTAAAGTGCCGCATCGGCGTGGCGATGATTGAAGACGCAGAACGCCGTGGTGTGCTGACTAAGGATACCATTATCATAGAACCTACCAGCGGCAACACCGGTATTGCGCTGGCTTGGGTTGCAGCAGTAAAAGGGTACAAACTGATTTTGGCTATGCCTGAAACAATGAGCATTGAGCGGCGCATTTTACTCAAGGCTTATGGGGCGGAATTGGTACTCACACCCGGCGCAGAAGGTATGCCCGGCGCAATTCGCAAAGCAGCCGAATTGTTGGAAAGCACTCCTAACGCATGGACTCCCCAACAATTCAAAAACCCGGCAAACCCTGAAATTCACCGTAACACTACCGCTCTAGAAATCTGGGATGATACAGACGGTCAGGTGGACATTGTAATCGGTGGGGTAGGCACCGGCGGCACCATCACCGGGTTAGCGCAAGCGCTTAAAGAAGCTAAACCCAGTCTGAAAGCGATTGCGGTTGAGCCTTCTGCCAGCCCGGTATTGAGCGGCGGCAAGCCCTCTCCTCACAAAATTCAGGGCATCGGAGCGGGTTTCGTGCCGGATGTGCTGGAATTGGGGCTAATAGATGAGATAGTGCAGGTGTCGAATGATGATGCCATAGCCACAGCGAGAGCCATCACCTTGCAGGAAGGTTTGTTAATTGGTATCAGCGGTGGGGCAGCGGCTTGGGCGGCTATACAGGTAGCAAAACGACCAGAAAACTCTGGCAAAAATATTGTAGTAATTTTCCCAGACACTGGAGAGCGTTACCTAAGTACGCTTTTATTTGCCGATATTCGGGAAGGGCTTCAGGTTTAGCCTAAATCCCTTGAAATCTGGAGGTCAAGTTTATTTTCCTAACACACATGGAAAATAAGCCTGACCTTTTTTATTTTCACAAAGGGAGAAGACTTTAGCAAAAGTGAGACAGAAACCTTTTTTGCCGTAGCCTCCCCCTGTACCTCATCATAATAAAATCATTTGCGGGCCATCAAATTTGGTTCGCCAACTCCTTCAATCTCATCCTCAAGACCGGCAAAGATTTCTTTTAACTTCTCAATCATAGATGCGTCTGCTTCCCAGAAACCGCGTCCATTTGCTTCAAGCAACCGTCCCACAATACCTTTAAGGCTATGAGGGTTTAGTTCGGCTAACCTGTCACGCATTTCCTCATCTTGAACAAACGTCTCGTTAACGCCATCGTAAACCCACTTATCAACCGCATCGTTGGTAGCACTCCAGCCATAGGTATTATTAACCCTTACCTCAATTTCGCGCACCCCCTCAAACCCGTACTTGAGCATACCCTCGTACCATTTGGGATTGAGCAACTTGGTGCGTGATTCGAGCCGTACCGCTTCTTCTAGGGTCTTAATACTCTTGCCCTGTGCTAGGCTAGAGCTACTAGCGGAAAGGCTATCGGCGACCAGTGTGGTAGCGCGGCGCCCGGTCAATTTCTCAACCGTTTTGCTGATACCACCCAAATATTCATAGTAATGATCAACATCGGTGATACCAACCTCCGCGCTGTCCACGTTCTGGAAACTCAACTCAACGTTGCTTAGAGCATTTTCCATTAGTTTACGGGCGCTCTCGCCATCGGTTTTGATACCGTAAGCAAAGCTCTTGCGACTGAGGAAAGCATCGCTAAGCTCGTTATCATTTTGCCATGTGCTGTTATCTATCATGTAGTTAACGCTTGCGCCGTATTGTCCGGGAGCATTACTAAAGACGCGAGTAACGGCTTCATCAAAGCTTGCGCCTTTGTCCATTTCGACCCGCACATGCTTCTTGATAAAGTTTTGCTCTTCGGATTCGTCTGCTTTAGCAGCCATACGAATGGCGCGGTCAATTAATCCCATATGCAACGGCAGCAAATCGCGGAAGATACCGCTAACCGTCACCACTACATCAAGACGAGGGCGATTCAAGTCCGAAAGTGGCAACAATTTAACATCGGTCATCTTGCCCAGACCATCGCTGATGGCACGCGCCCCAACCATAGCAAGGCATTGAGCGATACCCTCACCATCGGTTTTGATATTGTCAGTACCCCACAATACCATTGCGATTGTTTCAGGATACTGCCCTTCCGGTAAATCCATCTCCTGACGCGCCTTCTCAACTATCGCTTTTACGCTACGTTCGGCATTGCGGCGAGCTAGAGGCGAAGGGATTAGCGAAGGGTCAACCGCATGAATATTGCGTCCGGTAGGCAGAACCGCTGGGTTTTGCACAATGTTGCTGCCGGGGCTAGGTTCGATATATTCGGCGTTGAATGCGCGTACAATCTGGTTTATCTCGTTCTGGATAAACATCGCTTCTGCCACTTCGGAAAGATATTCCATCATGGGCATGCTGCGCTTTGGATCGAGTTTTGCAACAGCACGTAGGTGTTGCACCGCGTCATTGCGGGCTGCTTCTTTGTTGCCTTTTAGCCAGTTCTGCACAAAAATATTAACCGACTCACGCTGCGCCCGCTCTATTTGCTCCCACTTTGTCATAGTGTCAGAATCGCGGGTAGCATTTTTGCGAACATCATCAAGGTTGTAGCCGTAACCTTCTGCAACCATTTCGGTAATAGAAGGTATCTCTTCAGCGCTGCCCGGTTTACCGCGTGAGAAACTTCCAACCGAATTTAATACATCGTTTAAGAAAGCTTCATCCGGCAACTCGTCCAGCAAATGCAAGCCGGTAGGTATCAAGCGTTCTTCGATTTCGAGCAAGGCGGCGTATAATTCGAGTAAATACGTCTCAATCCCTTGCTCAGGTGTAACCTTTACGCTCAATTCGAGGGCTTGCGCCTGCTCAATAATTGATTCGAGGATTGAGGAATCGCCACCCTCACTTAACTTATTGCGATACTGGTTGATGGTATCTTTTAGCTGTGAAAGCTGGCGATATAACCCGGCATTCTCCATCGGGGGCGATAGATAGCTGATGAGGGTTGCATAACTGCGCCGTTTAGCGATTGTTCCTTCCGATGGGTTATTAACGCAATATAGATAAAAATTCGGAATATCGCCGATTAAGCGATCGGGCCAACATTTTGCGGTCAAGCCAACTTGTTTACCCGGCATAAATTCCAACGCGCCGTGAGTTCCAAAGTGTAAAGCGGCATCGGCTTTATAAACTTTATTCAGCCAAGTATAAAAAGCGGCAAAAGCATGGTTAGTACCCACGTTTTCCGCCATCAACAGGCGCAAGGGGTCATCTTCATAGCCAAAGGTTGGCTGCAACGTTACCAGCAGATTTCCAAATTGCTTGCCCAATATCTGGAAGCCTTCCGCATCGTTGAGCATGTGACCGGGAGGGCTGCCCCAGTATTGTTCTAGTTCTACATAATCTGGGAATAGCTTCATATAGTCAGTAACAGACATATGAGTATGCACATTTGCGGTTGTGCCATAAACCGCTGAGTTGCCATCCGTCAATTGTTTTCGCAAATCATCAGCATCTTGCGGCAATTCAATATTGTAGCCTTCGGTTTTCAATCGCTTCATAATGCGATAGAGGCTTTCAAAAACGCCCAGATAGGCCGCCGTGCCAATTGCGCCTTTATTCGGCGGATAGCAGAACAATACCACCGATATTTTCTTGTCGCGGTTTGGCTTGTTTCGTAGTTTGACAAAACGCGCCGCCCTTGCCACAACTCGGCGAGTTTCGGCAGGTAATGCCTGAATTGTTTTATCATTGGCGAGTTGCCCGGTTGCAGCATAAACACGCGGTTCAGTAGCGCCATCCAATTCAGGAACTGCAATCATGAAAGCAACCTGCAAGGGGCTAAGACCGGTGCGGCTGCTACGCCATTCTGCCTCGTTCTGGTACATCAAAGGCATAATTGACCAGTAAGGTCGGTTTAGGCGTTTAAGCTCGGCTATGCCCGCCTCTGGGTCTGCTCCTGCCATACTACCGACCATTGAGAAGCCCACTGTATTGATAAGTAAATCAATTGCGGGCGTAATATTACCTTTCTTATCCTCGTCCAGATAGAAAGTTTCTACTGCGGGGCGATAATCCAACCCTCCTACAAAGCAGGGCATTGACTCAACCCCTTCAGCATCGAGTTGGCGTATCAGTTCGTATATGTGCTTATAATTGCCAGACATGTACGAACCTTGCATAGTCAGTAAGCCCACGCGAGGGCGACCAACCGATTGCGGACGGGCTTTAGTCAGCCACTTTTCATACTCTTCACGAGTCTGAAAATATTTGCCGGGCGCATCTGGATGAAACAAAGCCAGTTGCGGGTAAATAGCCGGGTCTTTTGCCTTCAGTTTCGGACCGGTATAAGAAGGCATATAGCGATCTATCACATATTTGAAGAACTCTTCGTAGTTTTCCGGCGAACTGTTCAGCCAGTAAAGCATAATAACCAAATAAGCGCGTAAGTCTTGCGCTTGACCGGGAACTAGCTTCAGCACAGTAGGTAGGTGGCGTAAAACGCCCATCATACCAGAGACTACACCTTTTTTAGCAGGTTTATGATGGCGTAATTTTTGCCTGCCTCGCACCTCATCAGGGTCAAAGTCCGGCTCAACCTCTTTCCCATCATCGCGCTTCATCAGTTTGCGAATACCGCCTACGAAGCCAGAAATTTTCCCAACGGGTCCATTTTTCATGAACTGGAGGAAATTGGTAAATTCAAAATCACCCATGCGCGTTAAAGCCATCAGGTTTGGCATCGAGTTCAGAACGATAATCGCACGATCACGGCGCATTGGAGCATAAGTTTTGAGCAATTTTTCGAGGGTATAAACCTGCTGTGTGTCAGCGCTAATCATACTCGCCAAGAACAGATCGCATTCTTTCAAATCCTGTTCAAACTGACTCCAGTTGGTGGAACCTTCACGCAGCATGCGTGCAGTCCAAAATTTCATTTCAATTTTTATGCCATGTTTGCGTTGAACAGCCGCTGCGCCTTGCTCTACAGCAGCCAGCATACTGTCTTCAGCCAGCATAAAAAGGAACTTCATAACGTCTAGCTCCCTTCTCTCGATTTCTTGCGAGATAAAATTATAAATCTTTCCCTATTTATTCACTTATAGTGAACCTGATTATAACTAGCAAGTATTTAGGCTACAAATTTTTGGAAGGACTTGGCACTTTTGAGTGTGGCGATAATCAAACTGATATAATATTCATTTGTAATTATTCATTGTTGACTATTTGAAATGGATTATAAAGCATATAGCACAATTAGTCAATTATGGGGTTTTAGTTGTAACAGGAGCGGTGGTAGTTACAGCTTTAGTGGTGGCGGCTTTTGTTGTACCGGGTGTACCGGATGTGATTGTAACCGTAGGGCTGGAGCTAATTGTGGCAACAGTTGTAGTTGTTGCCGGAGTGCCTGTAACGCCGAGTATAGGAGTCTTGGCAGGAGCTAAGGTAGGGGTTGTTATACCGGACGTACCGGAATTTGCGTTTGAGGCAGTTGCAGTAGAAGCTACTGTGGCAACAACTGTCGAAGATAGCGCGGGTGTTGGCAGTAGTGTAGGTGTAGCTTCAGGTTTAGCAGTAGGGCGCGGCGTAGCAGTAGGTATTGGACCTGCTGTAGTGACAGTTTGTAATAAACCGGGTATGGTAGGCTTAACGACAATCTCAGGCAGTGTATTGGTAGGAAGTGGCGCACCTTGTGGCGTAGGCGAGGGAGTATTAAGGGCTGAAGTTGTGCTGTATAGAAATATAAAGCTCAACACCACAATATATACAACTAGTAGAGCCGGAAGCATAATAATAATAGCTTTGGCGGCGGTGGTACGTTGCGCCCACCAACCTAGTTGCGGTTCATCAATATCCGATTGTTCCTGCGGTATCTCGTAGTTATAATCGTCATCATAATGGGAATCGGAAATAGTCGAAGGGAACCGATCAGGGTCACCACCTATATTTAAGGGTGGTGGCGGTTCGGGAGGTAAAGGCGGTATTCTGTAATCATCATCATGACGACCCATTTGTGCCGCTTCTAAATTATATCGGTAAATATCTAAAAGGAGCAGGCATAAGCAATACCATATCGCTTACTTATTCTTGCTATCCTGTACCATCATAATAAACCGATCGAAAAGGTACTGGTTATCCTGCGGACCGGGTGAACCTTCCGGGTGGTACTGAACGCTAAAGACCGGGAGGCTTTCATGCGCTAGTCCCTCTACCGAACCATCATGCAGGTTAAGCTGACTGACATGCCACCCTTGCGAAATCGGCACCGAATCGGCATCAACCTGAAACCCATGATTCTGGCTGGTTATATGTACTTTGCCGCTTGCAAGGTCTTTAACCGGGTGATTGCCACCCCGATGACCAAACTTCAAACGACTGGTAGTACAACCAATCGCCAGACCAAGTAATTGGTGTCCAAGACAAATACCAAAGAATGGAAGATGTTGCGCAAGCACACCTTGCAATGCCTCGATGGTTGTGGTGTTGCGTTCGGGGTCGCCGGGTCCGGGCGAGCTAAAAACCGCGTCAGGCTGAAGCGCCATAATATCGCTCAAGTTGGCAGTATAGGGTAAAACCGTCGCGCTAACGCCACGCCTTGCCAGTGAGCGCAGGATATTTTCCTTCAATCCGCAATCTAGCACCGCGATTCGCATAGTTTCTATGCCAAGCGAACCTTCAACAGAGCGCGCGGGATAGCGATAAATGGATGGGGTAGTTACATCTCCAACCACATTTTTCTGGGCAGGCATCAGCGCATTTTGCGCTCTCAAAACTATCTCAGCATCGCTTTCTTCCGGTTTGGGACGAACAATAACCCCTCGCATCAACCCATTAGTACGTAGGTGACGGGTGAGAGCGCGGGTATCAATTCCATAAATGCCCGGAATACCGCGTTTCTGGAGATAATTATGTAAGCTATTCTGCCCACGCCAGTTACTCCATTCGGGGGTATAGTCGCGCACAATCAAGCCGCTAAGCCAGTTTTCGCGAGACTCCTCATCGGCATCGGTTATGCCGTAGTTACCGATTATAGGATAGGTCAAGCAGACTATTTCGCCACGATAGCTTGGGTCGGTGCAAATTTCCTGATAGCCTGTCATACTGGTGTTAAAGACGACTTCACCTTCGGCAACCTCAGCTGAACCAAAGCCCCAGCCTCTAAATATGCGACCGTCTTCAAGAGCCAGTAGCGCGAGGTTATTCAATTCGGGTCTTTCATCAAAATATGCGGGAAGCCTTAACAGCTTGTCATCACCCGCCGGGGTTTGTATGTTTTCCAATAATTTCATCGTTTCCCCGGAATCAACCGACATTTATTCCTCGTAATTTAAACCTCTAAGAGTGCATTTGCACTGTATCAGTAATAATTTGGCAGAATTATACGCTAAAAAGCCCTGATACACAATTTATTGTGTAACTGATTCAAGTTCAGGTATGGTAGCAAGCAACCATTTTTGCTCAGACTTGAACAGCGTGAGAACATGGGCAACTGCTAGATTAACGCCATGACCGTTGGCATGAAAGGGCGCTTTTTCAAAACTAGCAATTTGCTTCTCTACATCCGCTAAACGCATCTTAAGGAGTTGGGCAACTTCGGGGCGCGGCAAATTATCAAGGAACATTAGACCAATATCACCGGTGAAAGTCATTTGCTCCGCCAATGCTAAATTTTCGCGTAGTTGCTCTATAAAGTATTCTTCACCCATTGAGGTGATTGAATAGACTTTGCGCTGTGGGCGGTTTCCTTCCTGCTCAAAGGTCACGGTAACGTAGCCAGCTTTTGCGAGGCGCTCAAGGGTGGCATAGGCTGTAGCCTTTTTCATATTGGTAACACGGCTCAGATTTTTTTCAATAAATTCATTAATCTGGTAACCATGCTGGCTTTGCACCTTCAAGATTCCCAGCAGCAGTAGCGACTGATCATCCATTAATATTTACTCCACACTATGCAGGAAAGATAGCAATGACTGCCTCTCCACGTAGGTCACTGTTTGTGATGAGTATTATAGTCAATCTTGACTAATTGTGCAATACGCCAATATAATTCATCTCAAATAGTCATTAATGATTATTTACACTTGAATATTATACCACATTATGACAAGTAAAATAATACACTTGTACATGATGATATTATTAGGTAACACATGCTGGGCGCATGCTCGAACCATGCAACAGGGGAATTCGACAATGGATGAGCGTAGTAGAATCTATAATAGCAAAGTTTGGGTTTAAATTTGATTCTGAGACTCCACACTTGTCCTAATAAGCTAGGCTTTTAGCAGCGCCTTATTTGAAACGGCGAGGGCGCGAAAACCAAATAGCCATTCCAACCAACAGGTTTACAAGGTTAAGAGCCAGCAGCAGAGTAGATAACACCAACGCAGATTCACGGGCAAACCCCATCTGAGCTAGAATACCAATTAGGGTTAGGTCACGTGCGCCAATCCCACTAACCGAAAGCGGTATCAACCCGGCAAAAGTGGCGAGGCTGCTGGCGGCTATAACTTCCAGTGGGCTTAGGTTCATTCCTATAGCAAAAGCCAGCAACCAAGTTCTCATAATTGCAGTGAACATTGTCAGGACGGTTATTAACAGACAGACCAGCAGATGTGAAGCCGTAGTTTTTGACAATGGAAAGACCGTAGCTTCCGAGCCTTCCTTGATTTTATTACCCAGAACGTGTTTAAGAAGAGATAATAGGCGTTGCCGTAATGAGGCAAAACCGAGTATAACTAAACCTATGCCTGTACCAGTCAGCAAAAGCAACAGGGTGGGCCATTCCCCAATAAAAGCAGGTCCCAGAATTAGAATGCTGCCGCCGGCTAAAGCCAGCAAAACAATAATATCAAAAAGACGGTCCAACACCACCGATAACAGCGATTGCGCCAACGAATGCCCCCTATCGCGTAGTCGCCAAGCTTTTATCGCATCTCCAAGTTGACCGGGTGTAAAACTGCCAGCCGAAAGACCCAACGCATAAAGATGGTAAGCGCGTCCGAATGACAGAGGTATATTAAGGCTCTTTAGTAATAGACACCAACGCCAAGTTTTAAGCAGGATTATCGGGAAAATTAACAGGATTGACATAGCTACCAGCCACAGATTGGCTTTCAGCAACCCATCTGCGACCTGCCCCAAGTTAAGATTCAGTCGCCACAAAAAAAACACCAGCAGAGCAGTGCCGCCCAATCGCAAAAAGAGACGCTTTCGGTTTATTTTGCCGATTTTAGGAGCCTGTATTGGGGTTATTAATTGTTCAGTTTGACTGGAAAGCATCCGTTGTCGCTCCTCGCTTAATAACAATGTAGGCTCAATTCCTGCTGGTTTGAGGGGGCTAGAGGGTGAGTAATTACAAAACCAGACTTCTAACAGTTCGGAGCTTCGGTAATTTCGTTTCTGAAAGAGATTCCCAACTTTTTAACCCCATACTTTGGGTTTTTGCTACCAAGGGGTCATTATCCCTGGTAGCGCTTGTCTTACAACCCTATTTACCGATACTCTGGTTTAAGGGCATGGAACGATAGAACCGTTATAATCGTAGCATTGCTGCGGAGTTGGTGGCGGTGGCGGAGGAGTGACGCTACCGCAGTGTCCGGGACCAATTAAACCGTTATTAAATTGGTCGAGGGTATTTGCCATGTTGATAGCGGCTTGATCCTTGGACTTGCTACCCAGTTTATTAGCTGACAGCCAAGTATCCGAATTGGAAATCGTTGATGCTACAGCGGAATCACTTGCGCCACTGATTAAATTCAGCTTAGCTGCAATAAGTTGATCCATCAAAATATAACTGGCATCTCCCTTTGGAGGAGTGTTGAAAATCTTAATCAATTGGTCTTTGGAATAGTTAACTCCGCCAATTGTAAGAGAATTAACGGGCCAGCTTTCGGGATGGGTTTTCCAATAACCTTGGGTATAAGTGCAGTTGCCAAAAGCCACTGTACTGGCGTTGGCAGTCCAAATGCCAAAGGGCAAAGCTAATAATGACAGTACCGCTATAAGCCCTAGAATAATGGTACTTTTCTTCTTATTCATAAAATGATAAGTCCTTTCTGTTGTGCAATATAGTATCTGAAAGGCTAGTGGAGAAAGGTTAAGAAGAAAAAAAATAAAATAATACGGATAGACCAAGCCCGCTAGTTTTTCGATACACTGTAATAACCAAGCTACGATTTAAAGAACCGCTACCTTAATGCGGAATTTTCGTATATAGGCATGATAATAGAATTATGGAAATAAGGATATGAGAAAGAGTAAGCTATTGGTACCAATAGGATTAGGACGTTAGTAATAGGAGCAGTCTGGTACTTTTATCGGGTCGAACTCTGTTTCAGAATTTTGCTATAAGGCGCCGCAAATCCCTGATTGGCAAGTCCTTTTTTGATTCTCGCTTGAAACGTGACAACTTGAGGAAGTCTCATTATAATAAGAGAATTATTCTCGAAAAATTCCAAATTAACCCAAACCGGAGAAAATTAGATGGCAGAAATTAAAGAACAGGATGCAAAACTCCTTTCTGGTTCTATCCTGACAGATTTTGATATGCAGCTTATTGGTGAGGGTAATTTCTTCAAAAGTTACGAGAAATTCGGCTCTCATATTATTGAGCGTGACGGGGTAAAAGGGGTCAATTTCCTAGTATGGGCGCCTAATGCCGATTGGGTAGCAGTCATTGGAGACTTCAACAATTGGGATAGAACTAAACACCATATGCACAAGCATGAGCCACAAGGGGTTTGGGAACTTTTCATTCCGGGAATTGGCGCAGGAGAAAAGTATAAATATGGGATTCAGTCTCGCTTCAACGGCTTTTATGTCCAGAAATGCGATCCTTACGGCTTTTTCAGCGAAATGCGCCCTAAAACTGCCTCGATAGTATTTGAGCTTGCTAACTATGAGTGGCAAGATCAGGAATGGGTTAATCAAGGACGCGCTAAACATAATAATATTTACAAGCCTGTATCCATCTATGAGTTGCAGCTTGGTTCGTGGAGGCGGCGTTGGAATAGTGCTAGTCACGATGAAAGCTACCTAACCTACCGCGAACTGGCAGAGCAATTGGTAGAATATGTTGTTGAAATGGGCTTTACCCATATCGAAATTATGCCCATTACCGAACATCCTTTTGACGGCTCATGGGGATACCAGACCACCGGGTATTATGCTGTAACCAGCCGTTTTGGCAACCCGCATGATTTTATGTATCTGGTGGACAAATGTCACCAGCATAACATTGGCGTTATCCTTGACTGGGTTCCGGCACACTTTCCCAAAGATTCTATCGGTTTAGGCTATTTTGACGGTACACATCTATACGAACATTCCGACCCACGTCAGGGCGAACATACCGAATGGGGTACACTTATTTTTAACTACGGGCGAAATGAAGTTCGCAATTTCTTGCTTTCCAATGCCCTATTCTGGTTAGGCAAATATCATATTGATGGGCTAAGAGTGGATGCGGTAGCTTCCATGTTATATCTGGATTACGCTCGCAATCCGGGTGAATGGATACCCAACCGCTATGGCGGACGAGAAAACCTTGAAGCTATTGACTTCATTAAACGTTTTAATGAACGGGTACACCTTGAGTTTCCAAATACCCTGACCTGTGCTGAAGAGTCAACCGATTGGCCTATGGTTTCTTGGCCCACCTACGCGGGAGGGCTGGGTTTTGACCTGAAGTGGAATATGGGCTGGATGCATGATATGCTCGAATATATGAAGAACGAAACCATATATCGCCGTTATCACCATAATAGCCTAACTTTCTCATTGATGTATGCCTTCAGTGAAAATTTTATCCTGCCGCTGTCGCATGATGAGGTAGTACACCTTAAACGCTCTTTGCTGGATAAAATGCCCGGCGACATGTGGCAAAAATTTGCTAACCTACGCGCTTTTTACGGGTATATGTTCACCCACCCCGGTAAAAAACTGCTCTTTATGGGGGGCGAATTTGGACAATGGAAGGAATGGAACGAACGGGAAGCGTTGCAATGGGAATTGCTTCAATATGATACTCATGCCGGATTGTCAAATTTTGTGAAGGATTTGTTACGCCTTTATCGGAACGAACCCGCGCTATATGAGGTTGATACAAGTTGGGAAGGCTTCCAGTGGCTGGAATCGGGCGATGTGGATAATAGCATCATTGCTTTCTTACGCCGCGCTAAAGACCCGAATGATGAGTTAGTCATTGCTTGCAACCTTACGCCAGTGCCACGACAGGGCTATCGTATTGGAGTGCCAAAACCCGGTTATTACCAAGAAATTTTGAATAGTGATTCGGAAAACTACTGGGGTAGTAACATGGGAAATGGCGGAGGATTAACAAGTGAAAATGTGGCATGGGGTGGGCATTATCACTCAGTAAGGCTTACTTTGCCGCCACTAAGTACAATCATTTTGCGAAGTCCTAGACCATAAGGCAGCAGCAGATATAGTGAGGGTGGTAGTTGCCCTCACTATCTGTACATTTCCCATTATAAATTTAATTCCAACTGAGCGGGAAGAAATTCATGAATGAAGCGTTAAAAAGAAAAGAATCTGATGAGAGATTTTCAGTTACATACCAAATAACCGTATATGACAATCGCAGCATCGAAGAACATGCCAGAGATATTACGGTCGAACAGAGCGTAGAAATCCCCCACGACTGCATCCCAGATGAAATTCATGAGCGTGGCATTGTTGGCTGGATTGAGTCGATTGAGCCAATTCTGAACACTCAAAATCAGTATGATGTGGTTATCAGTTATCGCAGCGATAACACCGCTTTTTCAATACCTCAGTTTTTAAATGTGATTTACGGCAACATTTCGCTTAAAAAAGGCATCAAGATTATCAAACTTGACCTAACCCCAGCTTTACTCGATGTTTTTGGTGGTCCCGCCTATGGCATTGAGGGGATACGTAACCTGACCGGCACATACAAACGCCCTCTTGCTTGTACCGCGCTTAAACCGCTAGGACTTTCCACAACCCAACTTGCCAAAATGGCAGGCGAGTATGCCAGCGGTGGTTTGGATATAATCAAGGAAGATCACGGCATGGCAGATATGGCATACCATCGCTTCGTTGAGCGCGTGCCACGCTTTCAAGAAGCTGTTACAGAAGCAAATGCCAAGACCGGGGGCAATACTCTTTTCTTCCCCATGATTTCGGGCGGGTTTGATGAAATTGAACAGCAAGTTGCGCTGGCAAAAAGCCTTGATATAAAAGGGATTCTAGTTGCGCCCTTGTTAGTAGGCGTGGATACTGTCAGAGCTTTGGCGCGTAAGTACAAACTGGCAATAATGACTCACCCCAGTTTTACCGGCACACACTTTCATGACCCCGCACATGGAATGACCCCGGCTGTTTTGCTCGGCACAATCTTTCGGCTTATCGGAGCAGACATTTCAATTTTCATAAATTCTGGCGGTAGGTTCGCGGTTACAGAAGAAGAATGCCAAGACTTAGCAACCGCTTTGCGCGGTACGTTGGGTCATATCAAACCGTCTTTTCCATGTCCCGGCGGTGGAATGAGGCTCGACCGTATCGAAGCAATGGCGCAATCGTTTGGGCAGGATACGGTGATGCTAATTGGTGGAGCGTTAATGCAACATTCCAGAGATTTGGAAAAAAGTGCCTCACTATTTATGGAGGGTATCCGGCAACATTTTGGTGAGGAACGCAGAGCAGTTGCCCACTAGATTTGAGGTAATGAATCAAGCTATGAATCAGGTAAAACATTGGCAAGATGGATTTAAATGGGAGTCTGTTCCGATTCTTAAATATAAGGAAGAAGACTCTCATTTCAAGAATATCACCCGTCAGGTTCTATTTGAAGGCGACCCGCTGCTTCCGGTACAGTGGCGCTATTTTGAAATTGATTCAGAAGGGAACTCAACCCTCGAACGCCACGAACATATTCATGTGGTAATGATTATTCGCGGTAGCGGCAACGCGCTACTAGGTAATCAAATAGTTGAGCTTAATTGTTTTGATGTTTTGCAAATCCCCTCATATACTTGGCACCAATTCCGCGCCACCAACAATGAGCCTCTCGGCTTTCTCTGCCTAGTCAACAAAGAGCGTGACAAGCCACAACTGCCCAATGCCGAAAATCTGGAAGAATTGCGTAGTGACCCACAAATAGCCGAATTTATTCGGGTATAACCCCTCAAACGATTCCTTTCAGTGATGTTTTCAGACAAGGGGCTTAAGCCCCTTGTTTCAAATCTAGGTTCTTTTTTACAGTTTCAAGGGGAAGTCCTGAGAAAAAAAAAGTCCTTCTCATAAGTGAGAAGGACATTGAAAATAGGAAGGTAGATGCCTTAAATCATGATGGTTTTATCTGCATGTATTTAAGCTTCATCGGACCTTGCGCGTTATAGCCCCAATTTTGAATTGTGGGTCTAATTAAGCGCGGCTCAACGGCGTTATACATTGGTATATAGGCTACATCACTCTGAAGTACCTGTTCCGCTTGATAATAAAGTTCGTAACGCTGGCTGCTATCACTAGCGCTATTAGCCTTTGTAACTAGCTCATCGTATTGCGGATTCTTGTAACCACTAGAGTTGCCGCTAGAAGTGCTAAAGAAAGCCGACTCGTAGAAGGTTTGCGGGTCAGGATAGTTTGCCTCCCAGTTGCCACGGTAAAGTAGGAACTCATGATTTTGATCGCGACGCTGAACAAATTCCTTCAAGGTAGCTACAAGGTTCACTTTCAGTTCCACCCCAAAAGCGGTTTTTAACTGCTGTTGGATATTCTCCATCATCACCTTATTAGCGTTGCGGTCACCGCTATTTACCAGACCGCCACTCAGTCCACCGTTACCCCAGTTATTAATTTCTTGCTCTAGAGTTTTAATCTTCTCAGGCGTATCATAACCGGCATCTTTAAACAGTTGCTTGGCTTTATCCAGATTATAGGCGAAATTATTCATTTCGTGATAACCCGGAAAACCTTTAGGCAGCAAACTGGTGGCAGAGAACGCGCTACCGCTAAGAGCGCCTTGCGTAATCAGGGTCAAATCCAGCGAGTAGGCAAAAGCCTGACGCAATTTGAGGTTGCGGCTGAAAACGTTATCCCCTGACAAATTGAAAGCCAGCCAAGTGGTACGTGCCAACGGCACCTGCACATAGGCATCCTTGTATTTAGGGTCTTTAGGAGCGGTTTGCATGTCCGCCAAAGGCACACCCACTTCATCCAATTCACCGTTATCATACTTGAGCTTGGAGGTGGTAGCATCCTTGATAACATCAATAGTAACCGCGCTTACACTAGGTTTCGGGTTGCCGCTGTAAAACGGATTTGGCTCTAACCGAATGGTCGTATCGCGCTTCCAATCCTTAAGCAAGAACGGTCCATTGCTTACAACGGTTTCGGCGCTCATAAAGGACTTGTTAGGCTCACCGATTTTGGCAGGGTTTGCCTCAATGACCTTGCGATTGACCGGATAAAAGCCCGGTAAAGTGCTTTGAGTCAGGAAGTAAGTGCCGGGCTTCTTCAAAGTTATTTCGATGGTGTAATCATCTACCGCTTTAAAGCCTGAAACCGTCAGAGCAGTTCTGGTAGCTTCATCTTTCTGGTTCCAAACCGTGTCAAAACCATCTACCAAGCTGAAAGCGCTACCAGCAGTAGCGGTTAAGCCACTCCGGGCAACTCTGTTCCAGCTATAGATAAAATCTGTAGCATTAAGCGGGTCGCCATTGCTAAATTTCAGGTCTTTTCTCAATTTGAAGGTATATACCTTGCCGTCCGCCGAAACAGTCGGAAGAGCTTCAGCAGAAGCCGGTATGACTTTCATTTGAGGGTTGAGTTCGAGCAACCCTTCAAAAAGATTATCAGCAAGTTGGCTACCAATTGCATCGGTGAGAGTAACATAGGCAGGGTCAAGGGTCAGAGGCTCGCCCGTTTTTGCCCAGTGAAACACTGTCGGTTTGGCATTGGCAACTGTGGTAGCAGCCGCAGTGGTAGCTGTGACAGCCGTAGTTGTTGCAGTATTACCACTGGTAGTCGCAGCAGCAATCGTCTTCGCAACAGTAGTACCCGCTGCCGTTGTGTTTGTTGTAACGGTAGCGGTACTATCACCGCAAGCATAAAGTAACGTGGTCAGCAGTAGCACGCTTAACATAAGTAGCGCTACGCGCTTATCTTTCATCATGTCTCCTCCAAGGGTACAGCGCTTTGGTTTCAAATTTCTATTTAAATCCCCCTACCAATAAAGCGGAAGAATTAAATTTCAACGTAATTAAAGGCTAGAGATTTGATACCAGCCTAGAGGCAAGCGCCTGTTTTGCGCTCTCGCGCCCGGTTCTAATACAATCAGGTATCCCGCCGCCCTCGAAATCAGCCCCTGCTAGAACCAACCAAGGTGGGCAAGTAGCCTTGATGCTGGCAACTTTATCCAAGTGACCAACTTCATATTGAGGGTTAGCATTTATCCAACGGAATACTCTAGAAATAACCGGAATAGCTTCAATTCCCAAAAGTTTCTTCAATTCGGTAAGCGCCAGAGTAATCAACTCTTCATCAGAGCGTGTGACCAATTCAGGGCTGCGATGCCCACCCACAAATACCCTTAAAAGGGCATAGCCTTCTGGGGCGCGTCCGGCAAATTTGGTACTACTCCAAGTGCTGGCGCGTAGTGGCGTAGGGTCATCCCCTGCTACTACAAAGCCGTAGCTATCCAATGGTCGCGCTAATTCAGCTTCTTTAAAGCCCATTGAAATAGTGGCGCTGCTTACAGTTCTGATTCGGTGTAACTCTTGCGCTAATTGAGGAGCAGAGTCATCCAGCATTTCCCGCAAGTATATTGAGGGTATAGTAGCTACAACCGCACTGGCTTTATAAGCTTCACCACTGTCAGTATATACAGTACCTTCTGCATCAATCCGCGTTACTCTTTGCCCGGTGCGAATTTCTCCGGTTAGCTTCGCCTTGATTTCTTCAATCAATTCCCCCATACCGTTACGCATTGAAACAAATATGCTTTTAGGCACGCCGGGTTTAGCAGGGGGCGGGGGAGGCGCATTTCGATGACCTGCAATCAGGCTACCGTATTTTTTCTCCATTTGAAGGTAATTCGGGAAAGTTGCCTCCATACTCATAGTAGCAGGGTTGCCGGTGTAAATACCGCCAAGCATAGGGTCGGCGAAAACCACAAGCGCCTCTTCACCAAATCGGCGATTTACAAAAGAGGCAAGCGTTTCATCCCCTTCCTCCTTTCGAGGCGGTACGTTTACCTCATTCAGCATTCGCACTTTTGCATCTTCGGAAATGACATCAGATTCTCGCAAGCCTTGCTCATCGAGTGGCACAATCAGGCGTAACCCGCGCGGAATATCGTGTAGTTTGCCATCTCTGACAATGTAGGTGCTTTTGGTGGTAGGATTCGTGCCGATAATCTTATCGCCCAAACCCATTTCCAGACACAATTGCACCCCTGCCGGCTTATAGGTAACGAATGAGTCCGCGCCGCCTTCGATGATAAAACCATCCACCCGTTCGGTTGCTATTTTGCCGCCAAGCTTATTGGATGCTTCGAGCAACACATAATCAATACCCTGTTGCTGTAATTCCCAAGCAGCAGCCAACCCTGTAATACCACCACCGATTATCACGACACGATTCACTCGCCCTATCCCCCTTTGCTTAACTACCAGAAAAATGGCACTACAAACCTAAATGCGCTGAATAGCGCAGCCTGATTCTATTACCAAAATATATTAATAGCTGAGATTTAATGCAGCAAGAATGGCTCTATATGTTAACAATATGATACTTGTAGGTGGTAAAGTAGTAGGTAGTACAGACTACAGCGAAATTTATTTCTGGCTAAAGTAAACAAGATTAAACCTTTTTACTCAGATTTTACCAGTGTGGGTCAACTCCTCTCCCTTCTCAGAGAGAGGAGTCAAATTCGCCACTACCTGCCAGATATAGAATTAGCCTTTGGCTACTGCCAATTCTAGTTCTTTAATCTCATCTGCAAAGGGGAAGCTGCCCGGTTCGTACACACAGAATGGTTCTTCCGAAAGCACATCACCGGTCATAGCATAGGAGCGGGAGCGGGAGCCGCCACAAACAAACTTGAATTCGCATTCGCCACAGCGACCTTTTAACTGACCTTTATCGCGCAGCGATTGGAAAAGAGGACTCTCACGGTAAATTTCTACCAGAGATTTCTCACGTACATTCCCACCGACAACCGGTAGATAACCGCTTGGATATACATCCCCTCGCAGGTTAATGAACACGAACCCATCACCTGAGTTGATGTGCATAGGAGTGCGGCGGATATGGTCCCCCGGATCGGGCTGCGGGGTGTTCTTGGTCACTTCCGCTAAGCCAGCTTTTAGCTTGCGGTAGGTGTCATTGAGCGGCAAATAATCTTCCGGCGCTAAACCACGCGCTTCAAGCGCAGCACGCTGTAGCACTACACGTTTGTACTGATGACCTTCGGTAGTTTTCGCGCTGATATACTTGGAGGCATCATAGAGGAAGTTCATCACCGCTTCGTAATCTTCAGGAGAGATTTCGTCTTCTGAGATTGCGCGACCCATCGGTACAAGGAAGAAAAGGCTCCAAGTCATCGCGCCTAACTCCCGTACCAAGGCGAACAAAGCCGGCAAATCATCAAGGTTATAGCGAGTCACAGTAGAATTGACCTGCAATTTTAAGCCAATCTTGCGGGCGTTTTTCCAGCCATTGATAACCCAGTCATAAGAGCCTTGAACTTGGCGGAATTCATCATGAATCTCGGCAGTCGAACCATCAAGGCTGAGGGAAATTGCTCTCGCGCCGGATTCTTTTAACTTAACAAGGTTGTCAATGTTTAACAACGGTGTGCCGGAAGGTGATACACCAACCGGAAGACCCTTGGCAGTGGCATATTTGGTCAGTTCAAAAATGTCCTCACGTTTAAAGGGGTCGCCGCCTGTAAATACAACCAGGGGGCGTGGCGTGCCGAAGCTCTCAATTTGATCAATTAAGCGGCATCCATCTTCAAAAGTAAGAGCAAGAGGATCATTATGGTCTGGGCGGGCTTCGGCACGGCAATGTTTACAAGCTAAATCGCAGGCTTGAGTTGTTTCCCAGATAACCATGAAGGGTCGCTCTTTTAAATCATAGGCAGGTTGACGTATTAAATTGGCAGGTTGGCGTATTGGATGCATCACGAAAACCCCTCTCACATATTATAATAATTTTGTGGTATTAAACACGACAGCCAAGTAAGTGGTAAGTAAAAACGTGTTACACTTTTTTTAACATATCTATGTCAACAGGTAAGTAAAAACTGGTAAATCTCAGGTAAAAAATTCAGAGTCTAAACTACTTTTCGAGACAATAAAAAAACCGCTATATTTTACACATAGCGGCGTACAGGCTTTTTATTATAGGCTCTTATTCTACGGTTACAGATTTGGCAAGGTTACGTGGCTGATCAACATCACAACCTCGAATTTCAGCCAAATGGTAGCTAAGCAGTTGCACCGGTATAGTTGTGATCAATGGCATCAAAAGCGGGTCGGTAGTAGGTATATAAATAACCTTATCTGCCTTATTTGCTATCAATTCATCTCCTTCACTTGCAATAGCCAGCACAAAGCCATCACGGGCTTTAACCTGCTCAACTGCCGAAACTACCTTGTCATACAGCCCATCTTTTACCACAATCGCTACTACCGGCAACCCTTCGTCTATAAGCGCAATCGGTCCGTGTTTTAATTCTCCGGCAGGATAACCTTCAGCATGAATATAACTTAACTCTTTAAGTTTGAGGGCACCTTCCAGAGCAACCGGATAATTTATACCCCTACCAAGATATAGAAAATCTTTGGCGCTATAAAACTTGCGGGAAATTTGGTCATAAATGGGGTTTTCAAGGAGAGTAGTAGCCACCAAATTCGGAATCTCAACCAGCGATTGGAGCAAACCTTGCGCTCTTTCGGCAGTAAGTTTTCCGCGTTCTCTACCCAAATATACTGCCAACAAAAATAAATCAGCCAGTGAAGTGATAAAAGCTTTGGTGCTGGCGACTCCAATCTCAGGACCGGCGTGCATATAAATTACGCCATCCGCTACCCTCGCTGCTTGGCTACCTACTACGTTAACTACCGAAACAACCTTAGCCTTTTTGAGTTTTGCTTCTTCTATTCCCGCAAGGGTGTCAACCGTTTCGCCAGATTGCGTAATTGCCACCAGCAGATGATTAGGAGTTAATATTGGGTCACGGTAACGAAATTCACTGCCATAATCCACATCGCAAGGCAAACCAGCAAGACTCTCAATCCAAAATTTCGCTATTAATCCAGCATGCCAACTTGTGCCGCAGCCTATCAAAGTTACCTTTTCAATCGCGGCAATGTCCGACTTGCTGAACTTAAAATCTTCGAGCTTTACATTACCGTTCT
Organism: Candidatus Chlorohelix sp.; assembly: GCF_037138995.1. Taxonomy (NCBI): domain Bacteria; kingdom Bacillati; phylum Chloroflexota; class Chloroflexia; order Candidatus Chloroheliales; family Candidatus Chloroheliaceae; genus Candidatus Chlorohelix; species Candidatus Chlorohelix sp. The sequence goes on from NZ_JBAXHI010000006.1 coordinate 38,209, forward strand.
CAACATCTACCCTGCCTAACAAAGTGTCACTGAGCGCTTGTGGTTGGTCGTAGATTTCTTTCTGCATAAAATGCTTGTAGCCACCTTTGGCAGCGCTTATTGCATCTATAGTAACGGTAACTATTTCTTTCGATATAACTTCACCCTTTGAGTTAAAGAATGTTACTCCTGCGGTGTTGAGTACCGCAACTTCATTGCTCTCTAGGAAGGTTATACGTCTTGTATGGGGTAAAATAGCGGGTATATCGCTGGCAATAAACATTTCGTGTTCCACTTCAGCACCATAGCCGATAACCACCGCTCCGGCATTACTTAAACGCGCTGCCACTATTTTTTCTGGGTCATCGAGGCTAATTGCTACAATCGCCGCTGTTCCCTTCAAGTGGTTCAGGGTTTTTATCATAGCCTGCTCCAAAGTGTCACCTTCGCGCAGCATATTTTTCTCTAGTAGATGAGCAATAACCTCAGTATCGGTTTCACTGGAGTAATTAAAAGCATAGCCAGATTGCACTAATTCTTGCTTTAGTTGCACATAGTTTTCGACAATTCCATTATGAACAACCACGACTCTACTTTGGGGACCACTATGGGGGTGAGCATTTAACTCTGTGGGCTTTCCATGGGTTGCCCAGCGAGTATGCCCCATTCCAACCGAACCTTTAAGAGGTTTTGGCTCCTCCTGAAGTTGATTAACCAAGTTTTGTAGCTTGCCAACGGCTCTTCTAACTTCTATATTACCCGCCGGACTGATTAAAGCGATACCGGCAGAGTCATAACCACGATATTCCAAACGTTGCAACCCTTCAATAATAACGGGCAACGCTTGCTTAGAACCTACGTATCCGATAATTCCACACACTTATAACTTCTCCTTACAAGCTATAGATATTCGGATAAATCATGCTTATCGGGGTACTTCTAACCGATTTTGCTCCTCAATTTTTCCAGAATATCCAGCATCTAAATCCCGTGTTAAATCTTCCGATTTGTGAAAAGGTTTAGAAAGTTTTTGACTCATTGAAAGCAAAGCAGTTCTGAAAGGATTTGATAGCCGCTTCATTGCAGATTCATTAACTAACACATTTGCGCTAAGCTGAGTTGTACCTAGGCTGGTCTTGTAAGCGATTACTCCTTCTAGACCCGCGCTGGTATCTAAATCATACCACCAATAGCCGCTCTCGCAACTATGCTTGATTAATTCATAGTCCAACAAATTAGACGCATAACTTTTGGCATAATCCCGCAAAATGGCTTTGTTCCATGACATCACATGTTTATTTTGATAAAACCGTATTGCGCCACCAATTATTTTATTATCAAGCTTAACTATCCATAGTTTTACGTTTTTGGTGCGCCGTTTCAGAATTAAATCATATAAACGCCAATCGAATTTTTCCCCTTTTAGATTATCACCCCAACGAACGACAGCTAATTCATAAATTCTGTAATATGCTTGCCAATCCGCTTCAGTGATACCTTCTTCTAAAGTTACACCAGCTTTTACAGCACGTTCAGCATTTCTTACCGCAGAACGATGCTCAGTAAGCCAGTTGTTTCTAATTGAGTCAAACCCCTGTCGCAAATCCAGAACTTGCGTGTAATCTATATCATTCCAAGGAACTTTATCGGTAGGGAAGCTCTTATCAAAAGGATTCTGCCGAAAAATTAAGCTTAGTTTATAGGAATAGGCAAGGAGCGCATTATGGTGCTTTTCGTTCAGAGTATGCAAGCTCAACCAACCGCCGTATTGCCACTCTGGCCCAGACATATATTGTTTTAATAGACCACGGCTAATCTTTTGCACCATAATAGGGAAAAGAACTTCAACCCCATCATTAAAGGTTATATATTTAGCAACCGAACGCAATTTTCCGTTTCGATATTCTTCCCATATTTCAGCCCATCCTCTGCTATGAAAAAAGGTAGCATAGTCACATTGGTTAACTACAGTATCCCATTGTTCGGATGTAGCTTCTTCTATTCTGCTTATTTTAATATCCATTTGTTTTAATTAATTCCTCGCTAGAACTAAGCTAGAACTTACAATTGAGAACAACCGGGTTATACTCCGAGAGGAGCTACGGGCAATTCTTCTTCTACTTTCTTTTTCTTATTGCTAGACAAGTGAGTGATAGTATCCTTTACTGATAACAAAGTTTTCTTGAATGTTCCATTGTTAACAAGTTTATTAGTTCTTAACTTTATAGTCCCAAACCTTTCTTTAAAGGTAATAACTCCTTCAAGATTTCCGCTGGGATTGAAATCATACCACCGATACCCTTCATTTTTACTGTAGCGGACTATTTCAGCATGCATAAATGGTGCAGCCCTAAATTCCTGAAATTCCATACGAAATGCGCCATGCCAATACATAACGGTTTGGCTTTGGTAGAAACAAATAGACCCGGAAAGAATTTGACCGTTATATTTGACCAACCACAGCTTAATTTTAGTGGAGTGTAATTCATAAAGCATTTCAAAGAGTCGGTAATCATAACGACTTAAAGGAGTTTCCCAACGTTCCAGAGACTGGGTATAGATTTCAAAGTATTCTTTCCACTCTTCCTCAGTGGTAGCCTCCACAAGAACCAATCCGGCGCGAGAAGCTTTGTTGATTGCGCTGACATGTCCCCGCGCCCAACTTCGTTTTAATTCATCATAGTCTCTGCTCAAGTCAATAGCTTGGGTGAAATCTTCATAACTCCAAGGTAAATTTGCCTCATCCAACGTTTCATCAAAAGGATTCTGACTAATCATAATATTACGTTTTTGGAAATAATCCCATAGTAATTTGACACTACACTGACAGCAGAAATAGAAAGCTTGTGTATTAAATTTTGCTTCTTTTAAGCGCATTGCCCCAATTTATTGCTTGCTTTAATTCACGTGCCTTGTGAATTAAAACGTTTGAAGCTTTTCTGATGTTACTATTATGAATATAAAAATTAGCGGGGATTTTGGTGGGTTTTAAGCTGGATTTATAATTAACCACACCCTCAAGCCCACCACTTGGTCCAAGGTCATACCAACGATAACCACGCTTACAAGCGTCCTCAAGAATTGCTGTATCAGCCAGTTTAACCTGATTTAGTCGGTAATATTCTTTTAAGCCTACTCCCAACCAACAATGAACAATTTGTTTATAGTAAAAACACACGGTAGCATAAATAACTTTGCCCTCATAACGTGCCACCCATAGCTGCATTTTTTCTGGGTCTAGTTTACTCAACAAATCAAATAATTCTCGCTTATATTCTTTGCCAAGCAATTTGTTACCCCATTGGGTAGTGGAAGCTGTATATATCTGGTAGCAAGCTTCCCAATCTTCAGGCGCATTGGATCTTTCTACTGTAATACCAGCCTCACGCGCTACCCGGAGCAAGCGCCTGAATTCCTTACCTACATTTTTCAAATAGCTGTCGAAGCCCGGTTCAAGGTCAATCGCCTGTGTAAACCCCGGATAATTCCAGTCCAAATTTGCTTCTGCCAAACTGGTATCAAAAGGGTTCTGGCAAAGCATTGTATTATATGTGGAAACGCGATCCCAAACGGTTTTGTGTTGCTCTGGCGTTAAAGGTCGGGTACTTATCCACCCACCATAAGTACCTATAAATGAAGAAAGGTAAGTCCAGATAGGATAGGTAAGATATTGGAAAAATGGTTGTTTGAAGGATTTACCGACCGAGAAAGGAATAAGCACCCTAGTAGCATCTGTAAGGGTTAATATTTCTGCCTCTGCTTTGAGTTTACCGCCTGTATAGGTTTCCCATAATTCAGCCCATTCCCTCGTGTGGAAAAAAGTGGCATTATCACATTCCGAAGCTAAGCTATCCCACTCTTCATTAGTGGCAATTGTTTTTTGTAGCATGCCGGGTAAAAACAACATTTATAAAACCTTCTTTGATAATGGATTGACAACGCAATAATTATTTAAGTATCTTACAAATTGCTTGTAAGCATTAACTACACTAATACTAGGCTAAAATTGTAGATTTCATCCAAATATTAAGAATAGCTTTCATTGAGCAACTGAACTGACCTTCTGCAAACGCACCTTCAAGGATTGTAACCTACTGGTTGTTTCCCACCGTAATCGCTCATATACTTTAAAAGTAGGAGTCTTATGGATTAATATGCTACCTTCCATTTTCTCGCACCCTGTTCGAGACTTATACTCTATAATACTGGGGGCTATTGCGCGACCCATGTCAAACCACCAATAGCCTTCTTGAGCGTAGTATTCTATCTGTTGGAAATCAAGATAGTTAGGAGCCTTGAGATGAAAATATTCGTGCAAACCACCCTTAACCCATAAAATAACAGTATGGTTATGACATAAATCGATTTGCCCGGCAATCATTTTCCCATCAACCCATGCCGCCCATAACTGAGCTTTAACTGAAGCCTGCTTGTAAAACCCTTCGAATACAGACCAAGAATATATTACAGGATCATCCCAGCGTTTGGAAGATTCTAGATATATTTGATAGAACTCACGCCATTCCTCCAATGTAGAAGCCTTGCTTACTGTCACACCTTTGTTTGGAGCTTGACGCGCATTTCTGAGAAAAACTTTATGAGACGTTTGCCACATTTTCCTGACAGCTTCAATACCGCCACGCATATCTATTACCCAAGTATTATCGTCTTCACGCGCGAAACCGGGGTACAACGACACCGGACGAAAGGGACTCTGCCGCCATGAGAGATTATAACGGGAAAGATATTGGAACAATACCTGCTCATACTCGGCTGTTATATCGCGGTCACTCAGAAAACTACCGTATTTATTATCTGGTGAAAATGAATGCCTATAAAAAATTCCTTTGAGCTTTTTATACTTAACTAATGGCAGCAGCATTTCTACCCCATCGCTGAAGCGAATTAGTTGAGAGGCATCTTCCGGTATTTGATTATCAGAATACGGATTGGGGTTTGAGCAAAGAACCTTATTCCATACATGTGTTTGATAGAAAGTAGCATAATCGCAATTGTTTTCAAATCTTTCCCACTGTTCGGGAGTAGGTTTGGCGATGTTGACAATTCTAAGACCACTCATTTTAGCTGTGTCTCCAAGTCCGACACTTATGTTCTTTGAAAATGAAGGAGTAGGTAGGATAAGTATTTGGACATATTATTATTAAAAACCATGCACAATTATAATAACTACTGATTAAATATAAGGCAATATCCAAGCATTTTTTTGAGTTTTAATTGAAAATTAATATGTGGTAATCTAGTTTATGGCAGAATCAAAAAGCTATTTTACAGCCTAATCAGATTCTTTATAAATAGCTTAGAAGGAGAAATTTTTGATGGCAGCAGCTATATACTCTACCTGTTCAATAGACAATTCGGGATAAATTGGTATGCTAATAATTCGGTCAGCTGTATCTTCAACCTGTGGCAGACTGCCTTTACCCAAATTCAACCACTCATAGGCTAGTTGCAGGTGTGCCGGAATTGGATAGTGTATGCCTGTGCCAATTCCAAGTTCCTTCAGATAAATTTGAAGTGTATTTCTTACAGAAATAGATGACAATTTTAATACATACAAATGATAGATATGGGAGCCATAATCTTTTTCAAGAGGGGTTTGTAAAGGCAAGCCTTCCAGAAGGCGGTTATAGAGAGTTGCTCTTTCGCGTCTTGCCGCATTGCAGGCGTTCAAATAGGGCAATTTCACCCTCAAAATCGCGGCTTGTATTTCATCCAAACGACTATTCAAACCCATAAGTTCATGGTTATAGCGTTCGCGCTGTCCTCCATTGCGTAAGCGTGCCAACCTATCGGCTATTTCCGGGTCATTGGTAGCAACTGCTCCGCCATCGCCATAACAGCCAAGATTCTTAGAAGGATAAAAGCTATAAGTTCCAACATGCCCAATTGTACCGGTATATTTGCCTTTATATGTTGTGCCGTGTGCTTGGCAACTATCTTCAATGACAAAAAGGCTATAATTTTTTGCAAGATTTAGAATCGGGTCAAGGTCAGCGGACTGCCCGTACAAATGAACCGGTACGATGGCTTTTGTACAATGAGTTATTGCAGCTTCGATTAATTCGGGATTTATCAAGCCTGTATCAGGGTCAATATCAACCAACACTGGCTTTGCGCCAGTAGCGGATATTGCCAATAAAGTAAACAGAGCGGTATGAGGCGTGGTAATTACCTCATCCCCGCTTCCAATGCCACAAGCCATCAAGGCAAGCTGAATTGCATCTGTCCCGTTTGCGACACCGAATACGTGCTTTACCCTAAGGTATTCAGCAAATTCTTTTTCAAATGCGCTAACTTCTTCGCCCAAAACAAAAAAACTGCGCTCTAAAACCCGCTCGATAGCAGTATCTATTTCCTTCCGCAAAAGGTTATACTGGCTTTTTGTTTCAAATATTGGAATGTTACCTACAAAAGCAGCCAACGTAATAACTCCTTTGAGTATTATTAAAAATAATATTCCTTGTATTTATCATAAAATTCAATAGTTTGCTTCAATCCAGTACGCAAGTCGGTTCTAGGTTCCCAACCGAGCATTGCCTTTATTTTACTGTAGTCGCCATAATAATCTCCAATCGAGATGGCTTTTTTCTCAGGTGGCCAAGGTACTAGCCGATAACTACCCCGTTTTGCCAACTCAATCATAGTTTCTACTTGTTGCAACAAAGAGTAAGGTTCTCCGCCCAAATTAAAAAAATGACCGTTACTTGCTTCTATCGCGCCAGCCCTTAAGAAAGCATCAACCACATCATCCACATAATTCAAGTCTCGTAGTTGCTGCCCGTCTCCGAATAACTGAGTTTCCTTATTTTCCATTATCAACCTAAGCAACCAACCCTGACTGGTCAGGCGATTATCCTTCATCCACTGGCGGGGACCATAGCAGTTGGTCAGGCGCAGAGAGGTAGTCCGCATCCCATAAACACTTTGGTACAACAAATGATAACGTTCACCTGCTGCTTTATTAATCCCATTTACATCCACAGGACGTACCAAATGGTTCTCATCTACAGGCAAATAATCTGGATTGCCATAAATCTGCCGAGTTCCGGCATAAACTATCTTAACGGTAGGATTTACCTTGCGGCAAGTTTCCAATAGAGCTAATTGGCTGCGGCAATTTATTTCTAAATCGGTAAAGGGGTCTAACATACTATCAAGATGGCTGATTTGACCAGCCAAATTAAAAATATAGTCAATAGCACTTACCAGATAAGACATCGAATTTTGGTCACGGACATCCGAAATATTAAAATGAATCTTATTGATAATATCTTCCAGATTAAATAGGTTTCCGCCGTAAGTTGGAATCATAGAGTCAACGACGGTTACATGCGCTCCGATTTGTACAAGGCGATGTGCCATGTTTGAGCCGAGAAAGCCTGCCCCCCCCGTAATGAGAACTTTGCTGCCTCTGTATGCCTCCAGATAATTATTCCGATTAAAATCTGGCAAATTAAAGTTCCTTTCGTTAGAAACCCGGTATCTAGTGTAAACCATTATATACCATCTTTTACATCCCTTGTTGACAGTCTGCAAGCGCGGCTTTATCATAATTCAGTATAATATTTAGAAATAGCCGGGCAAGGTAAAGGGAGAAAAAAGATTGCGTATCAGAGTAAAAGTTCCAGCCTCATCTGCAAACCTTGGTTGTGGATTTGATGCCTTTGGTTTGGCATTAGCATTATATACCGATTTTATCTTTGAAAGTGGAACACATGAAGGTGAGATACTGGTTGTAAAAGGCGAAGGAGCCGATAAATTATTAAAAGAACGTTGCAAGCTGGTTTATGATGCAATTAGGGTTTATGAGCGTTATACCGGTTATAAAGTACCTAGTTTCAAGCTGGAAATTGAAAACCGGATTCCTTTGGGCAGAGGTCTGGGAAGTAGCGCTGCCGCAATCGTGGGTGGGTTGGTTGGCGCAGATGCGCTTTGCCGCCGCGCCTATGGCGGCATCAATTACCCCTCCACCAACCAACTGGTTAGGCTTGCTACAGAAATAGAGGGACATCCCGATAACGTATCAGCCGCGTTGCTTGGCGGTCTAACTCTGGCGGTTTCTGCGCCCGCCGCTGCGGCGCCCTATTTCGCTGCTACTGCCGATGACAACGAGCATGAAGATACCGCCCCCGCAGAATTTAAAAACATAGATGGTGGTCCGGCTTGGCGTAACCCCTTGGTAGTATCCCTACCAACTCCGACAAATCTGACAACAGTAGTATTTATACCATCCTTTGAAATGAGTACCAAAGAAGCGCGTGCCGTTTTACCGCCAAGCGTTTCCATGCAAGACGCAGCCCATAACTCAAGCCGAGCAGCCTTATTTATAGCCGCTTTCACTGCTCCGAGCGGTAAATTGGAATGGCTGGCAGAGGCAATGAATGACCGATTGCATCAGCCTTATCGAGGTCAAATTTTCCCGCAGCTTCCTGCCTTGATTGATGGCGCACAAAGAGCGGGCGCATATGGCGCAGCGTTGAGTGGCGCAGGGTCGGCGGTATTAGCCTTTACTCCTCGCGAAAGAGTTCCCCAAATCCATGAGGCTTTCCTGAAAACGGCACGAGAATTGGGTTTGAGCGGTCGTACCGAACAGTTAGAAATCGGGCTGGGAGGTCCGCTAATCGGTTACGAGCTATAGGTAAAGGGTGGCACAATCTTACGTATAAGGTTGTGCCAATGCATACTACTGTGATAATTCTTCAAGACGGGCTGCAAGTGTGAAATCCGGCTTTTCTTTGGCAATATATTTAGCGCGAATAGCCGGCAAATCCACCATAAGCGCTGCAGCTTGTTGCAATAATTTTACTCCGGTCAAATAATCCTGAAGATGTATATTTTCGGTAGCAAGATAAGGTTTGCCGGGTGAGTCATCGGAAACATTGTGATAATTGCCAAGCGGAAAAGCTAATCCGGTTGCCTTATAGCCGTTCAAAATAGCAGAACTGGCTTCGCATCTTCCTCCCGTCATTAGTTGACGCTGGATTTTTACAGGCTGAGAAGAGCGTGCCACTAAATCGCAGCCCATTTTAAGAGCAGCCCGATTCAAAACAAACTCAGCTTCCGAATCAAAGGTAGAAAAGCGATCCCCTGCTCTGATTACAGGACCTTCCCCTTGAATTGCGCCGGGTAAAGCCTTACTGGCTTCAATCGAAACCACCAGCGTATCTAACGGCAATGCGCCGGATTGAAAAACCATATCTGCGCCAACCAAGCCGACTTCTTCGGCGCGTGTGAAAACGCCGTACAAATTGGCTTCAACTTCGTCAGTTGCAACTTTATGTAAAGCTAAAAGAGCAGCAGCACAACCCGCCAAATCATCTATAACCCGCGCATAAATAAAATCATCGCTAATTTGAAAATCAAGTAAATCCCAAATCCCGAATTTATAGCCTTCCGGTAGTTCAATCTCACTTTGAAGATACAATTCAACCATGCGAGGAGGTAGAGATTCAGCTTTGTATCCAACGATTTTTCCAGCAATAAAAGGCTTGGAGGAATCAAGGCTATAAATTCTGACCTGTGGCTCTCCTTCAAAACAAAGCGGGTTAACCCCACCTAACAAAAGCGCAGTTAGGTTTGCGTTTGGGAAGCCTTCAATTGCGCCTTTAGCAGTTATTTCAAATGCCGGATGGTCAGTATGCGCCATCAGTGCAAGTGGGCGAATATTCACGCCTTTAGAATAATGCGCCAAAATATTACCCCAACGATCAATCGTATAGGGAATATTGTATTGCTTTAGAAACGCTTCGATATAAGCCAGAATATTATGCTCAAAAAAAGAGGCAGTCGGGATAGAGACTAAATCACGTAGCGTGTTTAGACAAAATTCTTCGTAAGCTGAATCCATTTAATTTACGCTGCCTTTTACTGTTTTGAGCCGCTCAGTACGTTGTTACGGCGTTTGAGCAAAATACGGGTGAAAGGAATGCGTACTTCCTCGAAAACCTCAATGCTGATAAGAAAGCCTATAAAGATAAAAGTCACGCCCAACAAGGTTGCCAGTGAAAAGGCATCAGATCCGCTCAAATTAAAGCGGGTTATGAAACCGGCGCTACTAGCAGCAAAAGCCCCTAGCGCAATAAAAATATTACTCAACACCCTGTAAAATCTAATGCGTTTGCGCCAGAAAACAAACGTACTTTGGATTGCGCCAAATAAGAGAAACCCTGCCCCAAAAATATTAAAGAAGGGGGTCATTACTCTGACATAAGTAGGGAAGGCTTTACCTGTAACCTCTTCGGTTGCATTAGCCGGAAGTTGCGATAAATCAACCTGTGCGGTAAATACCAACACCAGCGCGGTAATGAAGCATAAAATCAGAATACCCAATACGGGAAGCGCAACTTTACGAGAAGCAATCAGGAAGATTGTACCCATACCAAGAAATGAACTTGTACCCATCGCACCTGCCAAATACCACAGCCGGTAGTAGTTGGCATTTTCTATCCAACCGTTGGAAGTTCCTAGAAATTGGGAAAAGGCAGCAAGGCAAAACAACAATAAGCCAATAGTCCAAATGACTTGGTAGGTCTTGTGTCGCAAAATAAACTGGTCGAATACCATCAACGCAAAAATGAAACTAACTATGCTGGCGAGCAAAGGAAGCATAACCGTGAAGTTCATATGTCTTACCCTTTTGTTAGGTCACCCAATTCATATTTTGATTTTGGGCAAGTTGGAATTTTGCTGTTCTCAAGTGTTGCGGTAGCCAGATTTTAACACATTTTTTTCAGAACTCCTATAGGGTTTCTACCTTATTTTTTAACAAAATTAAAGAGCCTGCCATAATAAAAAAAGCCCCTTACCAAATATAAGGGGCTAATATATAACAAGTCGAAAATTTATTCAGAAGCTTGTGCCGTAACAGATTTGTGTGGATGCAAACGGGATTGGCGTATGCCTATAAACCAGACCGCAACTCCCGCGCTGAACAATAGCAATTGCGGGAGTGTAGTTTCCCATGTTGGGAAAATCCCAAAAAATTCATTTGCCGGAAGAATTGTACTAGTATTGGACGATAGCAGATTGGCTACTTGCAAAGAGTGGATACCTGTTCCCAAAAACTTGAAGCATAGATAGAAAACCAAAATACTAGCTACCATAAAGAAAGGGCGTAAGGGTATTCGTACTCCTGCCACTATTATTAAAATACCGATTACCAGCAGAATTGCCAACCCAATGCCCAAACCTGCTAACAGGTCGAACAGGCTGATTGAACCTGCCATACCCAATAGAAATAATACGGTTTCAGCGCCTTCCCGAAACACTGCTAAAAATGCCAGCAAAGCCAAACCGAACAAACTGCCCTTTGCCAGCGCATTGCTAGTTTTTGCGCTGATATAGCGCTGCCATTCCTTTATGTTAGATTTGCTATGCAACCAATAGCTAACATAGACAAGCATTAACGCGGCAAATAAACCGACAAAGCCCTCCATTACTTCACGATTGCCGCCGCTAAAAGCGTTTGTGAAGATTAACTGAATCAGTACCGCCAGCACAACGCTGATTCCCAACCCCCCTATAGCGCCACTCCACACCCATTTCTGTCCGCTTTTGTTATCAGATTTTCGCAAAAACGCCAGTAAGGCAACCAAAACCAGCAGAGCTTCCAAACCTTCACGCAAAATTATTGCTACAGCATCGAATATTCCATAGTTCCCGGCATTGTTAAACGGCTCAAGACGCGAATACATTCGATCCAGAACCTCTTTAGCTTGAGGTGAATTTTGGGAAAGCAAATTGAAAGCTAGGCTCATATCGTTTTCAGTGCCGATATAGGCATTTACCGAGCGAGTCTTTATTTGCCCCTCAACATTCAACCATGCTACCTGAAACTCTTTTACATCATTCAACGCAGAGGCATAGTTACCACTAATGACATAAGCGCGTGCATCATCCAGTTTGCTCAATACGGCGCTTACTGTTGGTTTGCTATCAACTGGAGTACCGCTAATATCTTGTGAGCTACTTTGAATAAATGCTAGGTTAATATCATAGAGATTGTCCAGCGTTTCAGCCACTTTATCAGCTTTTTGTGAGGCAAAAGCTTCGGTAATATCGCGCATTTTGTTTTCAATATCTAAATAAGTTTGTCTAGATTTTTCCTTTACCCCATCTTCAACCGCGCTCCAAGAGCTTTCAAAAAGCTTATAGGTTTCTTGCGCTGCCGCTAAATCACCTGACTTAGCCAATGAAAGCGCGGTTTCTACGTGAGCATTAAGCTGCTGAAGCTCATCTTCCGGGCTAGAAGCACGAGCCGGAACTGCAAGAAAGCTTAAAAGAAGAAGTGGCAATAATAGTAGTCCCAACAGCCGAATCCTTGAAGTTTTCACCTTGTCTAGCTCCCACACTTGTATTGGTTAATAGTAGGTTTTATCAAGGTTAGTATATACTAATATTTTTATACTGTCAAGGCTAATAAAACGTCGCTCAGGGCTGTTGCAAGAAAGAAATTGTCCTTTATAAAACGGTTCTCAAAGGGGTTTGGGTAAGGGCGCGTGGTGATTTTGTAGGGGTGTGGCTCGACACGCCCTTTTTGTTTGGCATAAATCTTATGGGGTTGAGGCAACGGAGGAAGGGCGACTCCAGCGTCGCCACTACGGGTTAATCTTCTTGATGGTTTGGCTGGAGTGTTGAAAATATAAATACTGACTATGCAACAGCCCTGCCACAGATGGCTGGATTCTAACTATGGATACGAATAGTAAGGTAATATGTAACGTTTATTACATATAATAGCACCAATAATTTGAAACCTTATGGTTAATAGGTTTCATCTTTTCTCTGGGAGGTTTGTTTTTGCTCAATTTCGTTTTCAAAATATTTAGCAGTAACCCTTTAATACAACTTAAACTTTTATTGCCGTTTATCCTGCCCTCCATTGGGTTTGGGCTGTTGGGAGTTATCCGACTTCATCGTCTGCACAAAGAGAGCAAGCGCTTCATCAGGCATTTGGTAATGGCAACGCTTGGCGCATATTTCGGGTTCACGCTGCTAATTTCGCTGCAGAACCCCACCGGAACGAGTTATGGAGCAGCCCAACCTGTCATTATAGTTTTCGGAGTAATCTATCTATTACTATTGGGCTTTACCTTGTTTTTGTTCTCGCTGCTAATAAAAATAAATCGCTTGCACCAAAATTGGAAGTTTTTGACCCGCGCCTATTACGCCGGACATTTAGCGTTGCTGCTGCTGCTGGGATACGGCGCATACATCGAGCCGTTCTGGCTGGATACCACCTATACTACCCTGACCGCTGCCAGTTTTGCGCCCGGTTCGCCCCCCTTGAAAATCGTGTTAATCAGCGATTTGCATATGGAGCGATGGGGGCGGCGCGAGGATGAGACGATTGCCGCTATTCGCAAGCTTGAGCCTGACCTTTTGCTCGTTAGCGGGGATTTTATAAACGTTGACCATTATCAGCCTGAAACCTACACCGATATGCACCGCTTTTTCATGAATCTTCAGGCACGTTACGGGGTGTATGCGGTGGGCGGTTCGGTGGATGATATTGAGGAAACGCGCGTGGCTTTGCAGGATACGCCCGTCCATTTCCTCAACAATGAAATTGCGCGACTGGAAATTGACAGCAACAAAATCGAAATTCTAGGTATTCCAAGCCGTTACCGGGATGACGGGCAAATGCTGGTTGAGTTAAGCGCAGAGTTAAACCCGAACGCTTACAAAATCTTGCTCTACCATACGCCCGACCTTGCCAAAGAAAAGAGCCTTGCTAATATAAATTTGTATCTGGCAGGGCATACACATGGCGGGCAAATCGCGCTACCCTTTGTAGGGGCAATTTTTACCGCCAGTCGCTACGGTACGGAATATGCGGCAGGCTTGTACAAGCTGGCTAATCCCGTCAATACTATGCTTTATGTGACGCGGGGCTTGGGCTTTGAGGGAATAAATACGCCGCGTATCCGGCTATTTGCCCGTCCCGAAATATCGGCACTTACGCTTGTCCCTGCTTGATTTCTGAGGTTCGCGCCACTTTCACGAAGCCGCTTCGCTTTCCTTCTCGCCCTGTTTACGGAACAGCGGGACGCTCCGGCGTACTAGGATACCAGCGTAGAGGTTGCCATTCGGTGGTGAGGTATTCTGGGTAGATAAAATAGCGTGACATTTCTTTGCCGTAGCGCAGGTAATTCAGAAGCCCTTCGCCCATGCTAGGACGCGGGATGTATTCCGGCGCTTGCGCGAAAGGCACAAAGCGCACCTCTTTTACGGGACCGTTCACCTCAGCTATTAATTCAGGCTCAACCTCCGGCGCGAGTAGGTGTACCTCGAATACCAGCGTGACAAATTGCTTATGCGCTATCTCGGAGCGAGAATCAACCGCGTAGAGCAGTTCGCCCACCGTCACCTGCAAGCCCGTTTCTTCCAGAAATTCGCGCTGCAACGCCTCTTTATGCTGTTCGCCCGGTTCTAGCCTACCGCCCGGCAGAGACCACAGTAACTCCGGGTAGCCGTAATCGTTGGCAACCAGTAACACATTGCCCCGATGCGCCAGAACGCCCTGCGACACTCGATAATATTGCCATTCTTGTTGTATTTCGCTCATGTGAATATTTTAGCAGGGTGCGAGGAAAAAACAAAATCAGCCACAACCCCAAATTTTCGGGCGGCGCTACGCGCGTACGGAATTCTCTTTACTCCTTACCCTTTTGACCGTTCCCTCTCCCAAGATTTTTGGGTTAATTTAGAGGAAAGAGCGCCAGAGGCTCAGAGTTCAGAGGATTCAGAGTTCAGAGGGGCGCGTTAGCGGAACACACCACCACCCGAAAACCGATAGGGTTGGCACCGCCGTCAGGGTCGATGTTGAAGCGGTACACGCAGGACGCAACAACTAGACCGTAGTCGTAAGACCCGCCCCGCAGCATTCTCCAATCACCGCTATCGTCCACCGCCACTTCTTCCGGCTCTTTGTACTTGTTCTGGCACCACTCCCACAGGTTGCCGATCATGTCCAGCGCCCCGCATGCCGCCGTCCCTTGCGGGTACATCCCTACCGCCGTGGTTCGCTGCAAACCCGCTTCTCTGGTGTTGGCGTACCCCTCTTTCCACGCGCCCCACGGGTATTCGCGTTGTTGGCTGCCGCCTTGTGCTGCCCATTGCCATTCCCACTCCGTTGGCAAACGCACCTGCGCGTTTTCGCCCACCACTAATGGCTTGCTCCCACCGCCCGGATTGGGCAATTGCCAGCCCCGCATTCGCTTGTTCAGCCACCGCCCGAACGCCACGCTCTGATACCACGAGATGTTATCACGTGGGTTGTTCGAGTTCTTGCGGTATCGCTCATCTAGTCCTTGCGGCTGGCGTCTCGGCGGGAAGCCCTGCCACCACTCCGGGTTGTTATAGCCATCTGCCGCTTGCACAAAAACGTCATATTGGGCGTAAGTCACCTGATATTTAGCAATATAAAAGGGCTGAATTTCAAAGGTCTGTTCCCCAATTTTCAGCTTGCCGCCCGGATGTACCGGTAGCCACGTTATATCGGGTACGCCATTAGCGGCTACTCCTACGCCGGAACGCGGGTCGCCGATTTCGCTCAAACGGTCACCGATTTTCATACGGCGTGGGTGGTCGGTACTGAGGTTCTCCAGTTCGAGCAACAGGCGTTCCTGCTCTTGCTTCAGAAGTAGCGGTTCCAGTTTTGCCAGCTTATCCTTTGCCATAAAAATAAACGGCTCAACCGCATAGCATAACGCCGCTTCAAAATCGGCTTTAGCCGCCAGCCACTGCTCTAACGCCAGCAGCGTCAACCCGCGCCCATATAATAGCTCGTGGTCATCGGCGCTATCCTGTAAGGCGGCATTGTATTTTTCCAGCGCAGCTTTTATATCAGCCATGCCCTGCTGCCGCTTGTTGCGTTTAAGGTAGCTATCGCCGCGCCAATAGTAAGGGTGCGGATATTCGGGCGCGAGTTTTATAGCGGTGGCCAGGTCGGCAATAGCCGAGTCATAGTTAGTATGATTGTGGTGGACAACCCCCCGCCAATAGAAATACTCAGGCTCATGGGGGTTCAGGTGAATCGCGCTGGTCAGGTCGGTAAAGGCTCTTTCCAGTTCGCTTTTCTCAAAATGGGCGTGGAAGCGATTGTAGTAGGCGGCAGCAAGGCTTTTTTCAAACTGCGGATTGGTGGAAGAATTGCCCATGATTTCCTCACCGAGCAAAATGGCGGTCTCCCAATCGCGGTTAAATACCGCCTGTTCAAACTGCATCAGCAATTTTCTATTATTGGGTGGGGTGTTGGGCGCAATCTGCCGGAGCTTCTGTTCGAGGTCGGCAATTTCCTTTTCAGCATCCTGAATCTGGATTACGACCTGTGGCGGTACGTTGGTATCACCGAATACAGCCCTTTGCTCTTCCAAAATTGCCAAACGGCGTTTGGTCAAAACCAGCAAGTTTTGCAAATTCTCGCGCTCACTCATTGCGCCGGACTCCCTTCTGCCCGGTCGCGGAAATACGCGGTGGAGGTAGGCTTCTCCAGCATAGCGGCGTTGGTACGGCGTTGGTTAAAGCGCATTGGTACAGGCATCCCCTCGCGTATAATGAGCGTGGCTTGTTTGCGGCTAATAGTGTAAGTTTAATAAACATAGCTATTATAACAAATTGCTTTTGGCAAAGGAAATGTACTGCAAACCGAATTAGGGCTGTTGCAAGAAAGGAATTGTCCTCTATAAAACGGTTCTCAAAGGGGTTTGGGCAAGGGTGCGAGGTGATTTTGTAGGGGCGCATCGCGATGCTTGGGAGGCACAAATCTCATGGGGTTGAGGCAACGGACGAAAGGCGACTCCAGCGTCGCCCCTACAAAAACGATTTTCTTGGTGGTTTGAAGAACCGTTGAAAATATAAATACTGACTTTGCAAAAGCCCTGCAAACCGAATGTGGTTTTGTACCAACAAAGGGGGATTTTAATAGGGAAGAATGGCGGCAAGGAGTTTAAACCCCTTGCCTGTTTTTCTTCTTGAATAAAAACGGGGTGAATGACCTATCGACAATCACACACTCCTTTATTTTAGATTACTTAGGCACAATAGCGTTAATTGGCGTTTTGCTCATCCGGCTTAATTTCCTGTGCAAACGCCTCCAAATGCGCGGAACCGTTTGAATTGCCATTGCCGTTAAGTGCTTGCTTGATAGCCGGAATCTGTTCCATTAAGTCTGAAATCTTCATCCCGGTAAGTGATTCAAACAAAGCCGGCACTTGCGCCATCATCTTAGTAACGTCGCCTGTTATCTGGTTTGCGCCCATACCGCCGCGTCCGTTGCCCTCTCCGGTGCTGACAATCGTTATCTTGTCCACCTTAGAAAGCGGTTCGCTCATTGCCCGCGCCAGTTCAGGGATACCGCTCAACAATTTATCGAGAATTGCCGCCTGATTGTACTCATGATACGCAGCAGCTTTGAGATTCATCGCTCCGGCTTCGGACTCGCCCTTCGCCTTGATAACGATGGACTCTGCCAAACCTTGTTGCCGAATCGCTTCCGCCTGACCTTTACCACGCAACACCACTACATCGGCATCAGCCTGACCTTGCAAACGTACTGCTTCTGCCTGTCCGGTGGCTTCCAGAACCTTGCGATTGCGTTCTGCCTCCGCCATAGTTTCAATTTTTCTTCGCTCGGCATCAGCTTGCTTCAAGATAGTGGCGTTCAACTCCATTTCGCGCCGGGCAATTTCGGCTTCCTGTACTTTGGTTTCCTCTTCCTTGCGAACAAGTTCAACCCTTACCTTTGCCTGCATAACCTGTTGTTCCATTATGGCGGACTGAATATCGTAGGCTTTATCCGCGCTGGCTTTTTGCTGTTGCACCGAACCCATATACTCAGCGCGTTTTAGTTCAAGGTCGCGGGTGGCTTCCGCCTGTTTGGTTTGCGAGGCGGTTTCGGCAATTACCCGATCTTGGTCAGCTTCCGCACGGGCAATGCTGGCTTCTCGCAAGGTCTGCGCTCGTTTAATGGCAGTATCGCGTTCAGCTTCGGCAGTTGCCACATCCGCATCGCGCTTGATACGCGCAATATCGGGCTTGCCCATATTGGCAATATACTCGTTTTTGTCGCGCACTTCACGAATGGTAAACGAAATAACCTCAAGCCCCATTTTATGAAGGTCATCGGTGCTATTAGCACGCATGCGTTCCGCTACCATTTCAGGCTCTTTTACAATCTGCTCGACCATCAGTTGCCCGATAATCCCGCGCAAATGTCCTTCCATCACCAACCGGATTAAACCCTCGCGTTCTCCCGGAGATTTGGTGAGAAATTGCTCGGAGGCGGTACGGATACTGACCGGATCATTTTGAACCTTGATTTGCGCTACCGCTTCAACCATTACTGCTACACCCTGACGGGTATAGTATTCCTGTTGGGGCGCAACATCAAAGCTCATCAATTCAAGCGATAGTTTTTTTGATTCCTGAATAAAGGGCCATACCACGCGCCCTCCCCCTACCGTTACCTGTGTGCCGCCGCCGCCGAATACGATTAGGGCTTCATTGGGAGCAACTTTCCGGTAGAGTGAAACGGCGAGAACTAGCAGCAGCAGCACTACCACGCCTGCCGCCGAACCGACTATAACTGGTAATTCCATATTTCCTGCCTTTCAGCAATCGAATCCCAACAATTTTAATTTACGCTTTGCTGTTTTCCTGCTCAGGTGCGGGAGTATCTAACGAGATGCCTGATTCTTCCCATTTTTTCTGCTCATCTCCCGCCAGCAATTCCTCAAGATTATCTACCAGAGCAACTCCATCTTTGGCGCTGAGAATTACTACCTGCAAATTATGGGGGAAATCTTTGTCTTTAACGCTACGTGCGGGAATAGCGCGAGTAGTGCCGAATTTGGTGTAGGTTACTTCACCCAAACCGCCCTTGAAGATTGTTCCGGTAACTTTGCCGACTGTGCCGGAGAGGTCATAATCTTCCTCGCGCATAACCGGAGTTTGCGCTGGAATCAGCAATTTAACAATAAAGAGGTAAACCAGAAAATAAGCTACCAGCCCGGTGGCTAATGCGCCCGGTACTGTGAAAATTTTCGGCACGCCAGCTTCGCTCAGGATAAAGCCGCCTGCGCCAAAGCATGTGAGAAAAGCTACCAGCGCGTTAAAACTAAACCAGCCAAACCCGCCAGCGTTGTTGTTATCATTATGCCCAGTAGCATGGGGAGGGGCTGCATGGTGTCCGGCGTGAAAATGGGCTGCCCCGGCATCATGCCCCGCTTGTGTAGCATGAACGCCAAAGTGGCTGAAGCCGCCTAGCAAGAACGAAGCAACGGTAAATACCAATCCGAAAATGAAACAGCCCAGAAATAAACCGCTTAGCCATTCCATGTTTGCCATCTCCTGCCGAATTAATCAATTACTCATAATTACTAATATTGAATACGATACCGGCGGTTGGAAAGTTGCGATTTTAAAGGAGTTTGTAATAAATCACGGTGTCGGTAAAAGTGCCATCTGCTTCAACAATGTATTGGGGAATTACTCCGGCGCAAGTGTAGCCTTGTTTTATGTAAAGCTGCTCAGCGGCATCGCCCTTTCTCGTATCGAGAAATAGTAAGCGACATTCCCGCGTCTTTGCCTCCGCCTCAGAAGCCGTTAGTATGTCACGTCCATAGCCCAAACCGCGATATTTGGTATGAACCATTAGCTTTTGCAATTCGACGCGATGCGAGCCGTTTTGCTTGGAAATGAATGATAGCTGTGCGCTGGCTACCACTTTTCCATGCGAATAGCCCACCAACAAACTGCGGTAGCCCTTCTCTAGCTCTTTAATTATATCTTGCCAATACCCGAAAGCGGTTTCATATTGCAACGGACTCCAGAAACCAATCGAAGCCCCGCTATCAACCGAATCCCGTAACAGTTCGATTAGTTCCGGTAGAACCTTTAAAGCAGTGGCTATATCAATATTCTCGATTTTATCCATAATGTTTAGAACATACTGGCTTGATAATAGTATTGTTCTGTTTCGTAAACGAGACTCGGCTTGTCACGCAGCGCAATATTGAGCGGAAAACGCGCAATGCCCGCTTCTTCTAGCATTTTTGTGATGGTGGCGGTAGCTTCTTGCGGACTGTTGTTTTCAGACGACAAATGCGCCAACCACACGGTAGGCTCTAATCCGGTGTTTTCGAGGCAATAGCGCAATATTTCACCGGACTGGCGATTGGATAGATGCCCCTTATCGCCTGTAACCCTTTTTTTCAAAGTATAGGGGTATTTGCCAGCCCAAAGTTTTTCTTCTTCGTGGTTCGCCTCAAGAATTATCAAGCGACTTTGCAACAACGGTTCGTAAATTTGGGGATTAGCACAGCCCAAATCGGTAAGGATTACAGCCTGCACGCCGTCAGCCTTGAAAGTATAACAAACCGTTTCGGCGGCATCGTGCGAAACGGGAAAGCTGTTTATTTCAATCGAGCCAATGGTGGTAGCTTTCCCGGTAGGAAACAAGCGGGTGTTGTAATTACGGCTTTCTGGAGGTGTGGCAGTGGCACGTTGCTGGGATAGCTTTTCTATTTTTGCCCAGCGCACCGCTGCTTCGTCAAGGGTCTTTTTATTGGCGAAAATGGGAATACCCCAACGGCGCGAAACTTGCCCCGCCCCACTGAGGTGGTCATGGTGGTCATGGGTTAGAAAGATGCCACTTAATTCAGCAATATTTACCCCTTCTAACGCCAGAAATTTTTGAAGGGCAGTAGCCGATAAGCCGCAATCTATGAGAAGGCTGTGACCACCCGCCTGAACCAGATAACAATTCCCGCTGCTACCGCTAGAAAGCGACTTTACCCGCATAATTTTCTTTCTACAAAACTACTCAATAAAACCGAACTAGAGAGCGCTCAACGCCTGTTCAAGGTCGGCTATTATGTCTGCCGGGTCTTCGATGCCCACCGAGATACGTACTAACCTATCAGTAACGCCTACATCATTGCGTTGTTCGGATGACAGATGGCGGTGGCTGGTCATAGCCGGATAGTTAACCGTTGTAATTACATCGGCGAGACTGGGAACATAGGGAATATGCTCCAACGCTTTAATGAAACGCTGCACCGCATCTGCGCCGCCCTCCTTGATTTCAAACGCAAGCATACCGCCAAAGCCTTTGGGCATCTGGCGTTGCGCCAATTCATGGCGGATGTGGCTTTCCAGACCGGGATAATGCACGCGGCTAACCTGTGGTTGCGCTTCCAGCCATTGCGCGATTATAAGGGCATTACGGCAATGCGCTTCCATTCGTAGGGGTAGGGTCTTGAGGCTACGCACGTTCATCCACGCATCAAACGGACTCATGGTAAGCCCGATAAGCTGAGCGCTTTCGATAGCCCTTTTGATAAAATCCTTATTACCGCTCAAAATGCCGCCCATTGCATCGCTATGACCGTTAGCGTATTTGGTAGTGGCGTGTACAACTACATCCACCCCATATTCGAGAGGACGCACCAGATAGGGTGGGGTAAAAGTGCTATCAACAATTGATACCAACTTATTCTCGCGTGCCAGCTTTGCCAGCGCCCCCAAATCGGCAACGCCCACCAACGGATTACCCAGAGTTTCAAAGAAAATAGCTTTGGTATTGGGTTTGAGCGCGGCTTTAACCGCTTGCTCATCCGACAGGTCTTCAAAGGTTACTTCTATGCCAAAGCGAGACAATTGCTTTAAAAACAGCGACACCGTAACGCCATAGATAGATTTTTCCGCAATAATATGGTCGCCCACTTGTGCAGCGGTAATTAATGCAGTGAAAATGGCAGCCATCCCGCTCCCGGTGGCGCGAGAGGCTTCCGCGCCTTCCATTTGCGCGAAAGCCTTTTCAAAAGCAGATTGATTTGGTCCCGAAGAGCGATAATACACCCAGCCTTTGCTTGGGTCGTGGTAAATGGAGTTGGCATCTTCTACGTTATCAAAGCCCCACACCGTTGTTTGGTAGAGCGGCATCGCCAAAGGGCGACCAGCCTGAGTGATTTCTAGCTCACCCGCATGCGCCGCCAGTGTTTGCTGTGAACGCCGTGCGCGTTTCGGTTGCAACATCTAAAATTCCTTTCACTGCAACTTAGGAAACATCGCCCCTACCGAGGCTCCTGCGTGGACGCGCATTATGCCTTCTCCTAGCAACCGGGCAATTGATAGAACCTTTATTTTATCTAATTGCTTGTTCTCCTGAAGCGGGATAGTATCGGTTAAAACCAGTTCTTCAATACAGCTATCCTTTAGCCGCTGTATGGCAGGACCACTCAGCACCGCATGCACACACCCGGCATAAACAGCGGTTGCGCCGGCTTTCTTCACGGTATCGGCAGCCTGAGTAATTGATCCGGCAGTATCAATTTCATCGTCAATCAGAATAGCTTGTTTACCTTCCACCGAACCGATTAGATTCAACACCGAAGAACGGTCATCGTTGCCCATCCGACGTTTTTCCACAATTGCCAAAGGAGCATTAATCAATTGGGCAAAGTTTCTAGCGCGTTTGGCGCTACCTAAATCGGGCGAAACTACCACAGGGTTGTCTAATCCTTTATCCCTGAAATAGTCTGCCAGAAGGTAAATCGCGGTCAGGTTATCAACCGGAATATTAAAAAAGCCTTCAATCTGACCGGAATGCAAATCTACGGTCATGAGGCGATGTGCGCCTGCCACCGTTATCATATCGGCAAGCAACCTCGCCGTAATTGGCACACGGGGTTGGTCTTTTTTGTCGGTGCGACCATAAGCGTAGTAAGGCACAACCGCCGTAATACGCCCGGCGGAAGCGCGTTTGAAGGCATCTATCATGATTAAAAGCTCCATGACAGAGCGATTCACCGGAGTAGATAACGGTTGTATTAAGTAAATATCGTTACCACGCACGCTCTCTTCAATTTTGCAAAAAATGTTCTCGTTGGAAAATTCAAAAACCTGAGCACGTCCTTGAGGGATATTTATATACTCGCAAACTGCTTTCGCGAGCGCCGGGTTAGCATTCCCGGAAAACACGCCTACCTCATTATAAAGAGAACCCACCCTTTAGAACCCCTTCCAATTCACTAAGCTTTTAACCTGCACGCTTAGATAAGTATATCACAAAACCGGAATAGCTCAGGTAGTCAGAAACCAAAAACCCCTTCCGCTAACTATACTAATGGAAGGGGAAATTATTCTATTTTTCTGTTCTATTGTTCAGTACCTAGCGTGAAGCTCCTGCACCTGCTGAAGGACGGCTGCGGTCGAAGCAATCACTACAAAAAACCGGGCGATCATACTTAGGTACAAATGGCACAGTGGTTTGCTTACCACAGGAGGCGCATGTTACCGGATGGCGGACTCGCTCGGAACGCTCGGACGAATGGGATGAAGCGAAGTTACCAGTTGACCGGCGTGCCTTGCGACAGTCAGTACAACGGCTAGGTATATTCACTAATCCTTTTTGAGCGTAGAACTCTTGCTCACCGGCAGTCCATGTAAACGAAGCACCGCACTCGCGACACTGTAGGGTCTTATCCTCAAAACTCACCTTGGGCCTCCTTAAGAAGTAGCCGTGAAATCCCTGAAACTGGAGATTGCGATTGTAAAATTTTGTCTAGCCTAGATAAATGTATTTGATAACATTTATCATCAAAGAACTTACTCATCTTAGCGGCTAACACTCGTTCCAATTGATAATAGGAGTTGCCGATTAGTATGTATTGGACTAAACTTAGCCATGAAAGCTGGAACATCCGGTCTTGGGCGGACAGTCGAAAACCATCATTGCCAACTAGAATCCATTGCAGGCTAATCAAGCAATTTCAAAGTCGCCTGATTCTCAGGTAATTGAAGCTCCAAACTATAACTGGTTATTTTGTGTGCGAGTTCTAATAATGAGTACAAGGTAAATACTAGCAAAATTTTTTTACAAATGCAATACTTTTTTAACACATAGTTAAAATTTATTCACCAAATAAATGTCCTTTCAAAAGACCTTGTGGGATTCTTCCTTTAGACGCTTAGAGGTTTATTCTGGCAGTGCAGTAAAGCGATAGCCCTTGCTTCGCTCGGTAAAGATAAAGCGCGGATTCTGGGCATCATCCCCCAATTTTTCGCGTAAGTGCCGGATATGAACTTTAAGGTAGTCCAAAGCATCCTGATACTGCGGTCCCCATATTTTGGTTAATAAGTAATCATGGGAAACCACCCTACCGGGATTGTTGGCGAGCAAATACAACAAATTGTACTCAATCGAAGTAAGCCGCACCGGATGGTTATCAAGGGTTACATTTTTAGTTACAAAATCAATCTTCAGTCCTTGATATTCCACCATATTTTTAATAGCGGTGGCTTTGGAACTCATAGTGCGTCTCAATTGCGCCCGGATACGCGCCACCAGTTCAAGCGAACTAAAGGGCTTGATAATATAATCATCTGCGCCTGCTTCCAACCCGCGCACCTTCTCGATTTCATCATCCCTGACCGTCAGAAAGATAATCGGCACATCGGCATGCTCGCGGCGGATGATATGGCAAGTCTCCAAACCGCTCAAGCGTGGCATATTAATATCAAGAATTACCAGATCGGGGTTCTCTTTGCGAAATAATTCAACTGCCATTTGCCCATCTTCTGCGCTAATTATTTCCCAATCAGGTGAGTTCATCCTAAGCCCAACGGTGATAACTTCTACCACGTCCGGCTCATCATCGGCTATCAAAATTTTTACCATAGCATGTTTTTCTAGTCTTAATTTTTCAAGATAGCTTTAGTCACGCATTTCTGTAACTGGCACACACTACTATATTTTGCGATTCCTCCAATGCCACAAGTTTAATTGTACCCCATTCTGGGTATAGCGGTTGGCATTTTAACAATAGGTTTGTAACCACCTATTCCAGTCTTAGGCTATCACCGCTAACGGTTGCTAATTTTGCAGGAATATTTACTAATATGTTCTTGAGCTTTTTCCTGCTCTCGTTTTATTTGCCAGCCATTCGCGGTTTGCGCCCGGGTAGATTACACTACAATCCGCCACTAAAACCATCTTTGCGAACACGCCAGAAGTGTAATGACATCAACCCGGCTGCGACCAGCGGTAAAGTAATTACATGGAGTGTGTAGAAGCTTAGCAACGCATTTTGACCGATTTCATACCCGCCAATGAGCAGGAATTGGGCTTCAGGACCAAGAAATGGGGTGACTTTTGTGGTGTTTGTACCGACCGTAACCGCCCAGAAAGATAGTTGATCCCACGGTAACAGGTAGCCGCTAAAATTGAGCAGTAAGGTTACTAACAGTAACATTAGCCCTACAATCCAGTTAAATTCACGAGGGGGGCGGTAGGCGCGAGTGTAAAGCACCCGGCACATATGCAAAAAGACGGTTATGACCATTGCGTACACCGACCAACGGTGTATAGCACGGAGGAATTGCCCTGCAAAAACTACCGTTTCGAGGTCTTTTATATTCTGGTAGGCTTGCGTAACCGAAGGCACATAGTAGAACATCAAAAGCACGCCAGAAACGATTAGAGTCAGAAAAAAGAAAAAGCTCAAGCCGCCAAGACAGAAGGTATAGGTCATTTTTAGGGAAGCGCGGCGGATTGCAGTTGGGTGCAAATGAAGTAATACGTTGCTCATAGTCTCCAACGAGCGCGTTCGAGCGCGTTCGAGCCAGATATGTCTGAAAATGCTTTTCCAGAATCTGGAACCAAACTCCTCTGTGCCTTTGAGGAAATTCCGAACAAATTTCTGGGAATCTTTATTGTTAGCCATTCTCCGATTTCTACTCTTGTGAGAAAATGCAAGTGAAAGACGGGAGATGACCGAACTAAACCATCTCCCGCAAACCAAGCTATTTGGGAATTGGCGCACTCAAGCCCTTCTCACTGACGTACCAGTGGTTTTTCGGATCGCTGTAAACGAAGCGTGCCATTTTAATCGCTTGAGTAGGACAACGTACCACGCACAAACCACAGCGAATACATTCATTCTCATCGAGAATGAGGGTCTGGGCTTCCGACAGCGCAGGGTCAACCTGATAATGGTCTGCCCCTTCAACTCCCATCAGGTCGCTAAGCGGAACCAGACGAATGATTTTCTCAGGGCAAACATCAACACATGCGGCGCATAAAATACAAAGGTCAGCATCTATCAGAATGTTATAGGCGCATTGCAGGCAGCGAGTGGCTTCCTTCATCGCCATTTCACGGGTAAAGCCCAGTTCAACTTCTATTTGAAGATTCTGACGCATGTTTTGACCCCAACGATTTTCCAGCGAAAGAGTCGGCATGGTCTGGCGATCAAGTTTTTCATAATCAAGAGAGCGGCGCCAAATTTCCAGCGCTTCATGACTGCTTCGGCGGCGAGGCGGTCTCTCCCTAGTAAGAAATTCATGAATCGCGTTAGCCACTTTGTGACCGTCCGCTACCGCCGAAATAATATTGCGTGCGCCTTCGGTATAATCGCCTCCGGCGAATAGGCGATGAACAGTAGTCATCCACGTATCCGGGTCGCGCCAAACGCTACCGTTCTTGAGAATCCTCACACCTAGTTCTTGTGGGAAGAAATTTACATCGCTCTTCTGACCAGTTGCTGCAAGCACTACATCGCAGGGAATTATAAATTCGCTATTCGGCACCGGACGAGGCGAACGGCGACCTTTGGCATCCGGCTCGCCCAATTTGTTGCGAATCATCTTGATACCGGTAACTTTGCCGTTCTCATCCCCCAGCACCTCAACCGGGCTTGACAGCCACAAGAAATCAATATTCTCATATTCCATTTCTTCCAGTTCGGTTTCGTCCATCGGGGCTTCCAACTGGGTACGGCGATAGGCAATATACACTCTTTCCGACCCCATACGCAGCGCAGAGCGAGCGCAGTCAGAAGCGGTAAAACCGGCGCCGATTACGACCACACGCTTGCCCATTGTGGCATGTTCGGGATGGTGGAAGTTGATTTTTTCCAGCCACGACAGACCGTATTCAAACCCTTTCAAATTTTCGCCGGGAATACCAAGTTTGGTAGGTAGTTGGCAACCGGGCGCGAGAAATACCGCGTCAAAATTCTTCAATAGGTCGGCTACCTGTACATCTTTGCCAACCCGCGTGTTGAGATGAATCTCCACGCCGAGCGCATCCATATATTCATCTATTTCATTTTGTACCACATCGCGAGGCAACCGCCAAATCGGAATACCGCCTACCAGCATACCGCCCGGTTCGGGGAACATGTCGAATACTACGGTGTGATAGCCCATAATACGCAAATCACGCGCACAAGCAAGCCCGGCAGCCCCCGCCCCAACAATCGCTATCCTTCCACGGCGGGTAATAGGGGGACGCTTGGGTATAAATTTATCGCTGCGGAAATCGCTGGAACTGCGTTTCAAATAACAGATACGGATAGTTTTATCAATCAAGCCTCGCCGGCAAGTGCTTTCGCAAGGACGAGCGCAGATGCGACCCAGAATACCCGGAAATACATTATCACGCCGATTCAGCAAATAAGCTTCATCAAAACGCCCTTGCGCCACCAAGCCAATGTAGTTGCTCACATCGGTATGGGCAGGACAGGTATATTGGCACGGTATATTAGTACGGAACCAATCGGTATCGGGCAATTCAGTCGAGGATGCATCATCAAACGCTTCTGCAAAGCGATTATCTGCGTTTTTCTGAAATTTATCATTCATCATTCTTTTTCGTCAATGCCTCCGGTTGCCTTTTGAATATACATTACGACTAACTCTAGTATTTCACCGACTACCCTAATATTTCACTTCCTGTTTTGAAGTTTGTAAGAACTGGTAAAGCTCAAATAATAGATATTGAAGATTAGAATAATATTGGAAGCAGCAGCGAGTTCAATGCAGCGGAGGTTCGTGGCTTGAGTTTACCTTTATTTACCACGTATTTACTATGCTTTAACCTTAAATGATTATAGCACTCCGGTTTGAGTTCGTCAAAGCTACCGCTGATTTTTATCACATAACATTATCCCATCAGTAAGCTATAAACTAGGTTTCTTGCCATCCAATTCGGCTTCCGCTTCTATATTTCTATTTCAATACTTGAACAAAACTTGAGCTATAGCTATTCTTTCAATAAAATGCAAGACACCAATGAGCTTGCCATAAAATTATACCAGAACCTCTGATTCCACAGTATCCCTATCCGATTTACCAGTAAATCAGCCTGAATCCAGTGTAGATATAATACTTTAGATAATTTTACACCATTTATATACTATAGCAGCATATTTCCGGAAATGGATTTAGATAATAGTACTATTTTTGGTAGTGTTTATTAGCCGATTATTGACTCAACGGGTGACTTCCTCAGCTAATTCAAGGCGGGCAGAGGGTTCACGCCAGTAACGAGTTATCAGGACGTACATTTCTGCGGTAGGGCGATCATACAGGTCGGGAGTCATGCGCCATTGGTAGCCTTGCGCCCGCTCTAAATCCTTGCCCCGCAATAGCAAATCAGCAAAATCTTGCACAGTAATGCTACCGATTTCCAATTTGAAAAATATCCCCTCATTACCTTTTTGCTCACACAACCTAACGTCTGTTATATCACTCCAGTTCAATTGGACGCTGCCAAAATAGCGATTGTCAAAAAAGATGGATTCGGGCGAGAGGCGCGTGGACATGCGCTCCAGCAAACGGTCAAAGCCGCGCCGTGACATCATGATGCTCATCAGGAAGCATAACAACCCGGTAAGGACAAAGCTCACCAAACCGCCTACCCAACCCTTACTACCCGAATCCGAAAAAAAGCCGAGCGCGGTATAAAACAAAAGCCCACCACCCAGTAGAACAAAAATGGCAGCGGGGATTACACGCGCCATCAGCGCGAAACGGCGGGTATAACGATTATCCGGTTTTATAATCACTTCTGTAAATTACTCCTGCCTTGCTTGATAGTACACCAGTATTGCTCTAGCTGCTTATAAAGCACATGGGCGGGAATTTCAAATCCGGTTAATGCCAGCACTACAAAGAGCGGACGGTCAGCGGCAGCACGCGCTTTATATAACGCGCTATCGGGGTAAAGTTGCATAACTGCCACAGGTGGAAAGTTGCCCTCCTGCCATTCCAACAGCGCCACATCTCGCCATTGTACCGTTTCGTGTGGGTAATTATAGTAGCACAGGGTGAGGCTATCCAACTCAAGGGCTAATTCCATTTCCGGGCATAGGGGCAGTTTAGGGCGCAACGCCGGGTTGGTAGCGGTAATATAGCCCACCACGGTTAGCGCAGCTATAATTCCCGCCGGTATAAATGTACTCGGCGTAGGAAATCTACCATGCAACAGCCATGCAAATAGCCAGTCCAGAGCGACCATAACCAGCGCGTTCTGTACCGCTAGATATAGCAAGAACCACCAGCGAAAAGGCTTCACCACTTTAGCTTCGGGGGGTGGCGCAGGCTTTACCAGCAACAAAGTTTCGTCCTAAGCATTCGGCGCTTGTTGGTGCGCGTGATAACTACTACGTACCAGTGGACCACTTTCTACATATTTAAATCCTAGTGACAACGCCACTTCTTTGAGTTCCTCAAATTCGGTTGGGGTATAATAACGCTCGACCGACAGATGCTTTGGCGAAGGACGCATATATTGCCCCAACGTCAGCACATCACAATCCACCTCGCGCAAATCGCGCATAACTTCCATCAGTTCTTCTTTTGTCTCGCCCAAGCCTACCATCACCCCGGTTTTGGTAATTACATTATAGGATTGCCCTAAATCTTTGGCGCGTCTGAGCAATTCAAGGGTGCGAGGGTAGCGGGCTTTGTGGCGCACATGGCGATAAAAGCGCGGCACTGTTTCGGTGTTGTGATTAAGGATTTCGGGCTGAGCGTCCAACACCATTTTGAGCGCATCCCAATTTCCCACAAAATCAGGGATTAGCAATTCCACCCGGCAACCGGGCAACTCCTGATGAATCAACCGTGTAACCTCAGCGTATATATGCGCCCCACCGTCCGGCAGGTCATCGCGGTTAACGCTGGTAATTACCACATGCTTTAGTTCCAGCGCTTTCACTGCCTCAACCACTTCGCGCGGTTCATTTTCATCAAGCGGCAAGGGCTTACCGCTAATCACATCACAAAAACCGCAAGCGCGGGTGCAAATATTGCCTAACATGAGAAAAGTGGCAGTGCGGTTAGTCCAGCACTCGGTAATATTGGGACAATTCGCCTCCTCACAAACGGTATGCAAGCCTTTTTCACGCATCAGGCGTTTCAAGGCGAAATAGTTAGGGTCACTCGGCAATTTCTTCTTAAGCCATTCCGGACGACGTTCACGCGGCAAAGCTACCGGGTGCGGGGTCGCTTTCTGGTAAACTTCATCGCCTTTTACCAATGGAATAATTTCTATTGTACGTCTGGGCATATATTACTTCCCTTGCAAAACTTCTAATTGTTTTAACCAGCGTTCTTTTAAAGGCACAGGTGTATAAGCAAATTCTTGCCGTAAAACCTCACCGCTTATCATAGCGGGGAATCCAGTTACTACTGTATCACCCAACGTTATTGTTAGATTGGGGTTTAGCTGTTCAAGAAAAAGTTTGAGCGTGCCAAGTTCCCATGTCTCTGCCGGAGTATTGTAAACCTCGTGCCGAATTTGCTCGGCATTAACCAGCCTTTCCAGCATTGCTGCCACCTCCTCAACATAGACAAAGGGAAATCTTTCACCAGCACCATACGGAATATGTATATCAAAAGGCGTGTTTGCGCCAACCTTCCCGAAAAGCTCTGCACGCCATGGTGACGAAGTGACAATCGAACCTGCCCCCAGTGCCGTTGCGATTCGCAAAGCTACAAAGTTAAAGCCATACTGTTGGTTGAAGCTTCTACCCAACGTTTCTACATAATATTTGCACGCGCCATACACATCTTCGGGTAATGTGGGATGGGTCTCTGAAACCGCCTCAGAAGGTTGGCAAGAACCGTAAATACTGATAGAACTGCCGTAAATAAAACGCGCCACCTGATAATCCCGCGCCAATTCCATTAGGTGCAGGCTACCCATGATATTAACCTTTGTAGCATTTACCGGGTTATTGCGAGAGGCTGAATTAAGAAGGGAAGCCAGATGTATAATGCAATTGAACTTGTTTTCCTGAAAAAGAGTAAGCAAGCTTGCCTTATCGCTAATATTACCTTGGTAAAACTTTACGCCTTCAGTGCGGTCAGGATGAGAGACAAGGTCGAGCGAAACAACAACAAGACCGGAAGACAGCAAAGTACGGCAAACTGCTCTGCCGATAAAGCCTTCTCCACCGGTTACCAGTATCGTTTTTTGCATAACCGACTTCTTTCACCTGTAATAAAGGCGCCTGTTTACGGATCTAACCGTTAAGATTATGTTGATTGTCGAAAAATTATACAACTATTATATTCCGGTCGCAATTTCGGATTAATATCTTGCCAATGTTCCATTTTCATAATATGCTGAATTAAGACGTTCAATTAGCTTGCTTGTGAAGAAAGAAGGAATTATTATTATGTCAAATCAACCGCCCTTTGGGGGTACTCCACCCGACCAACCACCATATGGTGTCCCACCTCAAGGACAACCGCCTTATGGGATTCCGCCGCAAGGTCAGCAACCATACGGTGTGCCGCCTCAGTATGGCGCACCACCGCCATATGGAATGCCACCGCAGGGTCAACCACAATACGGGTATGGCGCACCGCCGCCGGGCTATTATCCAGCGCCTCCTCAAAAGAAAAAAGGCGGGTTGCCTTGGTGGGGCTGTCTGCTAATAATCCTTATTCCGGTGATAGCCATTGTCGCTTGTGTGGGGGTTCTTCTCTCTGCTACGATTGGTCCGCTAATTTTCGCCAAAGGTCAAATAGAGGGACGTATTGACCAGTATATGCGTGCTGCGGCTTCCAACGATATAAGCAAAATGTCCACCATCTCTGCCTCTGTTGTATCAAGTGATGAGTTAGCAAAATTTGCAGATAATAGCACAGTTAAAAAATATGACAGTCTTTCGCTAGATTTTTATATCAGTGAAACCTTCTCAAGTGGTCAATCCAGTATCGAATTGCAAGGTAAGATGAAATTCAAGGATGGGAAATCGAGCGCGTTCAAGGTTTTTGTGATACCAGAAGGAACCCAGAACAAGTGGGAGGACTTCAAAATTTATGCGATTACCATTGACCCGCCCTCCTAGCGGCGCATTATCACAATAGTCGCAGCCTCTTCCCGATATTGGGAAGGGGCTTTTTATTGTACGTAATGCAATATACTATCATAATTAATAATGAGAGCTTTATTTTGAGACCTTGTGGCTATTGTTGCGTAGTTTATAACAGGAATATATTCAAAATCAGAAACAAATACGCGCGTGGTAGTGTCAGAATTTACACAATCAATCTAATTACAAAAACAAGAAAGAGCCGGAATGAAACTCGAAGAATTGACCGAAAAAGGGCAAGAAGCAATGGCGGCAGCGCACACCCTCGCCGAACAACGCAACAATAGCCAACTTGAACCGGAACATTTGTTGCTGGCATTGCTGGAACAATCCGATGGTATCACCACCCGCATCATCAGTAAGCTCAATGCAAATCCGGCGCGTATCAAGGTAAGGCTGGAAGGGGCGATGATGCGATTGCCCAAAGTTTTTATTGAAAAGCTTAATCCGGTTATTTCGCTTGCCACCAAGCGTGTGCTGACTCAGGCTAAGGATGAAGCCTCGCGCATGAAGGATGCCTATGTTAGCGCAGAACATCTAGCGATGGCGTTGGCTTCGCCCCTGATTAATCATGAGGCGGGGCGTATTTTGCGCGAGGAAGGGGTGAACCGTGACGCTATTTTTGGCATTCTGAGCAGCATTCGAGGACCTAAAGTTGAGCGCATTGTGGATAAAAACCCGGAAGCATCTTATCAAACCCTAGAGCGATATGGACGTGACTTGACCGAGCGGGCTAAAAACGGCAAACTTGACCCGGTTATCGGGCGCGATGAGGAAATGCGACAGATAATTGAGGTTTTGAGTCGCCGCAGCAAAAATAACCCGGTGGTAGTAGGTGAACCCGGTGTGGGTAAAACCGCCATCGTGGAAGGGCTGGCGCAGCGTATCGTGCGGGGCGATGTGCCAACCACACTCAAGGATAAAAAGCTGATTTCGCTGGATTTAGGCTCTTTGGTAGCGGGAGCGCGTTATCGAGGCGAGTTCGAGGAGCGCATGCGAGCAGTGCTGAAAGAGGTTGAGGAAGCCGAGGGTAAAATCATCCTTTTTGTAGATGAGCTTCACATGATTATGGGCGCGGGCGGTAGTGGAGATGGCGGGATGGATGCCAGCCAGATGATAAAACCGGCGTTGAGCAGGGGTGAACTGCACTTGATTGGGGCAACTACACTGGATGAGTATCGCAAGAATATCGAGAAAGACCCCGCGCTAGAACGCCGCTTCCAGCCTATCCAGATAAACGAGCCGAGCGTTCAAGACAGCGTCAGTATTTTGCGAGGCTTGCGGGACAAGTATGAGGTGCATCACGGCATAAAATTTACCGATTCGGCTCTGGTGGCGGCAGTAGAATTAAGCCAGCGTTATATTACCGACAAGTTTTTACCTGATAAAGCTATTGACCTGATTGATGAAGCCGCTGCCCGTATGCGTACCGAAATTGATAGTCTGCCAGTTGAACTGGACTCAGTGCGCAGGGATATTACCCAACTTGAGATGGAACGCGAGGCTTTAAAAAAAGAACTCGATACCGAAAGCGCGGAGCAATTAACAGAGGTTGAGCAAAGAGTAGCGAACCTACGCGAGAAAGACCACCAACTAACCCTGCAATGGGAAAACGAGAAACAGGCGATTGACAAGATTCGAGAATTGAGCGAACAAATAGAACAAACTCGGCGCGAAGTAGAAGAGGCACAACGCGAAACCGATTACGCCAAAGCCAGTGAGCTTAAATTCGGCAAACTCAGCACGCTCGAATGGCAACTCAAAGAGCAGGAAGCCAAACTGAATGAGGTGCAACAGGGCAACGGCTTGTTAAGCGAAAATGTGGACGAGCAAGAAATCGCCGAGATTGTTTCAAGGCGCACAGGCATCCCGGTCAGCCGTATGATAGAAGGCGAAATTACCAAACTGCTAAATATGGAAGAACGGTTGCGACAGCGCGTAGTAGGGCAGGAAGAGGCTTTGAAAGCGGTAGCGGATGCCATTCGCCGCGCTCGCGCCGGGTTGCAAGACCCCAACCGTCCGCTTGGCTCTTTTATGTTTCTCGGACCTACCGGGGTGGGCAAAACGGAATTGGCACGCGCCTTAGCAGAGTTCATGTTTGACGACCAACATTCGATGGTGCGCCTTGATATGAGCGAATACATGGAAAAGGCGGCAGTCGCCCGTTTGGTGGGTGCGCCTCCAGGTTATGTGGGCTATGAAGAAGGCGGGCAACTCACCGAGGCAGTACGCCGCAAGCCCTATACTGTGGTACTGTTTGATGAGGTAGAAAAGGCGCACCCGGACGTATTTAACATGTTGCTGCAAATTCTGGAAGACGGGCGGCTTACCGATAGTCAAGGGCGCACCGTGAATTTCAAGAATACGGTAATCATCTTGACCTCGAACCTCGGTAGTGACAGCATTATGGAAATGACGCAAAACGGCATCCCAGCTAACTCCAAAGAGATGCGCGAAGCGGTTATGATTGCGTTGCGTGGACATTTCCGACCTGAATTCCTGAACCGGATTGATGAAATTATTGTCTTCAAACCGCTTGGAAGAGAACAAATTAACATTATTATAGATATTCAGCTGAAAATGCTGCTAAAAAGATTGGCAAGCCGCAAAATCAATCTGGAAATCTCGCCGGAAGCGCGTGAAATTCTGGTTGAAGTGGGTTATGACCCTGCGTTCGGGGCGCGTCCTTTGCGCCGCGCTATTCAACAATTGGTGTTAGACCCATTGGCGATAGAATTACTAGGTGGGCGTTTCAAGGATGGAGATACTGTGCTGGTATTGGCGGACGAAAAAAACGGCGTTCCAATTGCCGAACGCATTTTGCGTTTTGCCAGCAAAAACAAGGAGGCATAAGCTATGAATTCAAATGATTTTAGCAAGTGGCCCAATCCTGAAGAGCCACATGTTAGGCGTGAAAGCGCACCTACGCCGATGCCGGAGGGCTATTATTCCAACCCTGCGGGGGTAAATCATCCAGCCTATGCTTCGGCACAGGTTGCTTACCCGATACCGCCGCAAGTTTACTATCAGAGAGCGGCTGATTATCACCGACCTATGTATCCAACCCAGCGAATCAGACACGAGTATAGCTATTATTATCAGCGTTACAATCCGCACCCCTCTTTAGCGATTCGCCTACTTTACTTCCTATTTATAGGTTGTTGGCTTGGGACAACTTGGCTGGCAATAGCAATAACAATGTGCATTACCCTAATCGGATTGCCGCTGGGTATTGCTATGCTATATGCAACGCCCCGTCTATATTTTCTATAAAGTAGTTTTGAGGCAGGCGGTTCTTAACCCCTGCCTCGTGAAAGGTTCAGGCTCATCTGCTCTCCTTCAAAATCGGTGGCAAGATGAAAGGTCTGACGGTAACGATAGCCATCTTCGGTATTGAGCGAACGCTGCCCGGATAGTAACACTTGCCCGCTATCACCGATAAAATCGGGCGTACCGGAATCTGCCGCGCCATCTCCTCCCTTGCTTTGCACTCTAAAAGTGTTTGAACCGGGACGGCGGTAATCGCCGCTCATATCCACTAGCGCCTGAATTAATTCAGCTTCGTTAGAAATCGGTTCAGGCAAAAGCCATTCCAGCACCCGTTCGATTTTTTGCAAAAGGTCGGGAGGTAAGCGGTTATATTGTATCGGCTGATAATTCGTGCGGGGTCGCACCAACTTATCCCACCAACCGCGAGCCATATCCTTGAGCTTCAAATCTTCTTCGCGATTGCCTAAAAACCAGCCCTTTGGATGAATCGGGCTATGCTCACCCCAAGGCGGGTCGTGCATATTTGAAACGAAATTGGGACCGGTAGCGCGTAACCCGATAGTTGGGTCACCTAGCATTACAAATTCGAGCAGGGTTTTGGCATCATCTCCGGTCAAGTTATGCCCTGCCGCAAGGCGAGCGCGGGTGTACTCGGTTTTAGCGGATTGAAGCGCTTGCCCGAAAGAATAGCCCTGCCGCAAAATTCCTTTCCAAAAATAATAAGCAAGATGGCTGGCGCATGAAAGTTCGGGACCTGCCGAGCCATAGCTGATAACGGTGGAACTGACCACTGCTGCCGCCCCTCTTTCCAGAAAAGAAAGCGCGATGCTATCATTCACACCCTTGTTAATTAGGTTGCCACTGTAGCAAGCCACTGAGAACACCACTGCCCCGGCAGCTTCGATTTCGGAGGATAGGGCGGGGGTGTAAGCCAGAGGCAACGAAGAGATAGAGGGCATAATTCGACCACCCTGCGCTTGCCCGTACCAGTTCGGATTGTCACGAAACCCATGCAGATTAAAGTGCAAAAGACGAGCAGAGCGCAATAGATTGGGGTTTAGCGAACTAGCGTTGGTAGGTGGGGAAAGCGTAACGGGATAATCCGAGTTGATAAAGCTTCGTAAAGTATCGGTGCTACGTTTCCAAGCTTCCGCGCTGTAGAAGAAAGGTGACCAACGAGCAGCGGCGTTCTTGTCCAGAAATTTCTCACCAGAAGCCGATTTGAACCATTTTTGCTCAAATTGCAACCCGTTTTCAATGGACTGCAAACCGGCACGCGCCCGCGCAGGTATAATGCTATCCATCACGCGCAACGGCAAGGAAGGCGCAATTTTTGGAGAAACCAAATCGGCACGTTGGCGGGCTACAACCTCACGCAAACGGCGCAAGAAAAATGAAATATCACCCCTGCCGTCATCCGGTAAACGACCCACAATGCGTTCGGGCAAAAGATAAGTGCTGTCTTGCGAACCATAGGGGTTATCGCTGAAAACTTCTCTATCAGAATCAAAGCTCGGATTGGAAAGTTTCCAGAAAGGAATTATATCAGGACCGCCAATGATGAAAACCACATTGATGGTAGAAGATTGGGCTTCACCCGGCAAAGCGGCGTTAATAAGGCTGCAAACTAGTTCAGGGTCGTGAGCGCGTACCGGGTCTAGGAAATCGAAACCGTTCTCACGCAAAGAGTTACCGCTATCCACTATGAGCAAGCGGCTATCGAAACCGCGCCGACGCATAACCTGTACCAGTTCTTGCAACATGGTTTTAATTTGGGCGTAACCGTTTGCGCCGTATTTGGAAAGCAAATTACGTTCGCTACTGACGAGCAAAACGGTAGTCTGTTCCAGTATTCCCGTCTTATGGTCACGCGGAAGCGCAAGGTTAAAATCGGTTGCTTTCGCTGACCGTTCGCGCTTTTTAGTAGTTGCGCCACCCTTTGGGACTGCCACTATCGGCTCAGGCGGTTTTGGTTTCCCATATAGCAAGCTCTCCACCTCAGCCAATTTCGCCGCAATTTCTCTGATGTCCGAACCGGAATCGCCTTTTGGCGCTGCCGCGGCACTCAGCGCGTTCAAACCGATAACCGGTGCTTCATCCGCTTGTCGTAGATTAAAACCTACCTCACGGCGTGCATCTTCCTGATGACGTGCGGTTCTCAACAAGTCTTCCAGCCAAATTGGGTCAAGGGTTTCCAATGAGATTCTTACCGGAATTGCACTGCCCTGTTCCATCGCCCCACGCGGAACCCACAACCCTTCGGGCATAGTAAAGCCTGCCCCATCCAGCATTTCGGTGGCACGTTCCAGAAAAGGGTCAGCTTTCCAAACCGGCTCAAGTATTCGATTCAAGTTTTCAGGATTCTTGTTCAGTGAACTGCGCCCAAGAAAAGAGGTCAGGAACAAGCGAGGGAGAATTAATTGGGGTTGTTCCAGCAATAATTCGCTGGCAAGTGCGCTGGCTCGTTTCTCTTCATCGTTTTGGCAAAAAGCCAGAAGTAGTCCGGTTTTAAGGCTCAATGGAGCAGATTGGTTGTGAGCAAACCGGCTTAGCGCCTTTTCAAAATATTGGATAGCCATCCAAGGCATGCGACGGCGCAAATATAAACGCGCCAACCCGCCCGCATCATCTTCAAAAATGTCGCCCGGCTCAGGTTCGGCGTTGCGCTCAACTGCCTTTAACCAGCGACGCGCCGGAACAAAAGCAGGATGCTCCGGCAGTTTCTCTAACCAGCGACGCAGCCACAAGTTATCCGGCGCAGATTGAACCGCCAGCCATAATTCTTCACCGGCACGCGGGTGATTAGCAGTACCGCTGCGTAGATAGAGCAAAGCTGTTTCAAGTCGCATACGCCAGTTATCCGGGTCAGCATCCAACACGCGCCTAAGATGAAAAGCGGCGCGGCGGGCGTTCTCCCCCGGAAGTGGTTCTATAGAAAGCGCCCGCCCCACCGCTACATGCAACGGTAACGCCTGTGGAAAATGCACCATCAACTGACGGGCAAGGCTGGCAGCCTCCGAACTATGTCCCATGCGTAACAGAAGGCTGACCAGTGTAATCCCGTCAAATAAGTTGACTTCGAGCTTGAGCGCAGAACTTTGAGTCGCTGTCATTTTGTACCTGTATCCCGTTTACTCGGTTGGTATAGGTTCTTTCTCGATCTTTTCGTTGCGGAATATATCAATGAATTGGTCGAAAAAAGGGATTTGCTGCAACTCCTCGTGCGCTTCGGCACATTTAGGATCGATTCGCAGCGCCTTGGAAGCTGCTCGTTTAGCCATAGTGTAGCGTTTCAAAAAGCGGTTCATGCGAGCTTCGGCGCAAAGGTAAAACAGGTTTTCAGGTTCAAGTCTGGTACACATCTCATAACTACGTAGCGCCCAATCCCAATTTTCATATGCTGTCTCATAAATCAAGCCTTGCTCGTAATAGGCTTCCGGCAAGTTGTAAGCAGAAATAACGGTTCCAACCAACGTCAACGCTTTGCTGCGCTCACCAAGGTAACAAGCCGCACGCACTGCCGCCAGCATATAGGTCGGCTTATCTGGGCGCAAAGCCGCCGCCTGTTCAAAGCACTCCAAGGCTTCCGGGATTTTCTCTATAAGCTCGTATTGACGCGCCATTAGATAGTAGATTTCACCATTTTCAGGTTCAATTTCCAGTAAAGCTTCCAGAATCGGAATAGTACCCTGTCGCTTAAGGCTATTGTGCAAACGGCAATAATGGTGCAAGTATCCCAACAGAAAATCCCGGCTATATTGTCCGGTTTGAGATGCGTCATTAGCCTGCCAGTTTGTATTGCGATCTACACTGCTATTTGTAGCAAAATATTTCGCCAGATTAGATAAATCAAATGCCATAATTCTGTAAACTCCTCCGTTTTTCCTGCGCCAGACATGTGGCATGGTAGAAAGGAATGAGGTTTAAGTGCGTAAACCTCAGATACATAAATCTTCTCTAGCCGAACAGATTGTGAGTCTACCCCCAAATGTCCCAAGAACCCGGTAAAGCTTAGGAGAAACAACGAAGGTGCAGTAAACAAAACACCTTCGCGTCAAATTAGGATGTTCGAACTGTATCTAAAACGTCAGAAAGACCCCGCTCCATAGTTTGGATTGCCCCTTCTAGGTCATCCTCCATCTCTTGGAGATAAGCGAATTCTTGCAAAGAATGCGGGTCACCGGGGATGGCTTCAACCGCTTCCTCCAGCAAAGTACGTATATCTTCTATAGGAGCGCCCCGCAAGCGTTGGATACGGGCGAAATCTACTTTATAATGCGGGTTTTCCGGTTGTAACTGGTGGGCATACTCGAAATAGCCCTGTGCATCATCATAACGTCCCAACTCGCAGAGCAACCGCCCAATCAAGTAGTGCCATTCAGCCCCCACTTGAGCGCCCTTTTGGTCAAGCACTTCACGCGCCAGATGAATAGCCTGCTGCAATTCACCATTGGCAGCAAGCGCAATCGCCATGTTGTAACGATAATCTATATTCAAAGGATCAAGGTTTACCGCTACCCGGAAACTCTCCAGCGCGTGCAAGTAAGCCCGTTCTTGCAAATAGATTTCGCCCAGTTCAGCGTGCCAGCGGTGTTGATTCGGCGCAAGTTGCAGCGCATCCATATATTCATTGGCAGCTTGAGGTAGCAAGTTCAGTTCCAGATATGCCCTTCCCAGATAATAGCGAAACTCAGGGTTGGAAGGCTCTTTTTCGGCAGCAGCCTGTAATTTATCAAGCGCTAATTCTGCCATGCCGTTTTCCAACAATACTGCCCCGTGTTGATGCAACACATAATGGTCGTCTGCTCCAAACTTCAGAGCATCCTCAATCAATTCACGCGCTTCATGCAAACGGTTCATTTTTAGCAAGGCACGCGACATATTGGCGAGATAGCGCGGATGGTCGTTTGACAGATGTTCGGCGCTTCTGAAGAAATTATACGCTTCACTGTAACGCCCAGAGAGTAAGGAAATCTCTCCCAAATCGTTCACGGATTGGTGGTCATCCGGCAAAGCTTCCCGTAATTTCTGCAAGGTCTGACGCGCTTCTTCATTCTCGCCTAGTTTCAGGCAAGTAAAAGCGTAAAAACGCATATATTTTGCTTGGGGCGCATCCGCACTCTCGAAGGCAGCAGAACGGGAAATCGCTTGCTCAAGCGCCTTTTTCATCTGGCTATAATCGGTTATGGTAGAATACGCCTGTGCCAAATCGTACCAGTAATTTGCCATCTCAGGGTTAAGCTGGATAGCTTTGTTCAGGAAGTCAATCGCTTGTTGGCGGTAAGCCTCAGGTCTTCGCGAGTATTGACCCGGTGTTGTGGCAATTCTTAAGGCAGCTATTCCGGCATTATAGTGATAAGCTGAGTTATTCGGCTCAATCTGCAAAGCTTTTCGGCAAGCGTTGACGCTGTCCTCAAATTTTTGCTGTTCAAGGTAAGCCTCACCCATTTCATTATGAAGGGCAGGGTCTTGCGGGTTAAGTTGTAACGCATAACGGTAATAATCTAGAGCTTCGGTGCCTTGCTCCAATTGCCGCATAATTCGCGCCATTAACACCATAAAAGCGTAGCCGGGAGAGCTAAACATCGCTTTCATACGCGCCTGAGCATGTTCCATTTGTTCAAGCGCAGTCTCTGCCTGATTCAAGGCAAGATATGAACGCGCCATCAAAATGTAAGCAAGAGGTCCAATTATCTGTCCTTTGTTTAGCTTGAGATATAACTGCAAGCAATCAATAGAACGTTCCTCACGTTCGCCCATAGAAGCGGCGCGGGCTGCCAGCAACCAAGCATCCTCGCGGTGCTTGTAAAGTTTGATGGCTTGCTGTGCGGCACCCCAAGCAAGGTTGGAACGACCTAACCGCAAACTCGATTCCGCCAGTAAAAGAGATGCTTCGTAATTATTAGGGTTTATTCTCAACACATTTTGACAGGCAATTTCGGCAGTTTCGTAATTCTCGGTCAGGAACTCGGCTTGAGCCATTCCCATCAAATATTCTTCAGTTTGGGGACTGAGCGCGGCTGCTTGGCTCAAATGAGTGCGTGCCTTTTGCAAAGAAGCCGGGTCGGGCGCATTATTTTCCTGAGCAGACGTGCCATTTTTCGGTTCGCTCGTATCCGCACCGGGCATAGTTCCAAACATCCCAGCTAAATCGGGCGGCAGCATATTGGGAAGTTTCCTAATCGATCCAAACGAGTCTAGATACAATTTGCCCAAAGCATGCTGTGCCGCCGGATCGTGACCTTCCAACGCTACTGCCTTTTCCAACGCATTACGAGCAGCATCAATCTTACCGGTACGAATCAGCACCTCACCACTTTTCAACCACGCTTTAGCTTCCGCAGGGCTTAGTTCAGTAGCTTGCTTGTATTCGGCTGAGGCTTCTTGTAGCCAGCCCAATTCTTCAAATAGAGCAGCCAGTTCAAAGCGATAAGCCGGATTATCAGGTGCGCTGAGAACCGCTTCTTGCAAGGGTTGTACTGCCGCCAAGCGATCTCCTTCTCCGAGGAAGGTATCCGCCACTGCCATATGCAATTCGGGATTCTGGGAGTCGAGTTGCAGAGCGCGAGTATAAGCAGCGCGAGCCTCCCCAAAGCGTGCCGCCTGACGGTAAGCATAACCGAGGGAGGCATGATAGTCGCTCCGATTCGCCATTTCATGACTTGCTGCACGTTCGAGATACTCAATTGCCCTTTGCGACTCGCCCTCGCCTTTAAGGTAGGCTTGTCCTAAGCGATAGAGATTTGAAGGAGTCGGGCGAAGGTCGGCGGCGTGTTTAAAGCTCAGCAGCGAATCGTGGCTTAGATTCAGTAACTCTTGTACCTCACCCAATGCCGAATGTGCTTTTGCGCTATCAGGATTGAGGCTGATAATCGTGTCCAGTTCGGTATGCGCCTGTTCTAGTTTGCCTAACTCTAGTAGAGCGCGGGCGTAATCCATACGATAAGCAGCTTCGAGCGCAACGCTTTCATCTTCAAAATTCCCCTCATCGTCATAATAAATATCTTCCAAACGACTAGGAGCATCTTCCGCTTCAGCATGTTGGCGCAGTTCAATGGCAAGCCGGAAAAAGCCCGCCGCTTCCAGTTGGCGATTTTCAGCCATTGCGCGTTCCCCTTCTTCATAACGAAGTGCCGCCTGTAAAGCTAGAGGCAACTGATTGCGTTCGTTGAGGGGTTCAAAATAGCGTTCCATCTGGTCAAAAGCACGGGCTTTACGGGCAAGTCGAGCCGCCACCAGATAATAGCCGGGATTTTCAGGAGCTTTAACCGCTAAAGCTGCCTCAGATCGCGCCTTTTCAATCTCGCCTGAACGCTCTGCCAGACACGCTG
The DNA here is from genome assembly GCF_037138995.1 of Candidatus Chlorohelix sp. Taxonomy (NCBI): domain Bacteria; kingdom Bacillati; phylum Chloroflexota; class Chloroflexia; order Candidatus Chloroheliales; family Candidatus Chloroheliaceae; genus Candidatus Chlorohelix; species Candidatus Chlorohelix sp. The sequence continues at coordinate 80,984 of NZ_JBAXHI010000006.1, forward strand.
CCAACAAATGCGCTTGCGCCATTTCCGACGCAAATTTCAGTAAGCGTTGTACCATCTCGGCGGATTGGTTGCGATATTCAAGGCGATAAGCAAGCAAGGCAGCACGCGCCAAATAAGCAGAATTGTTAGGCGCGTACTTCAATGCCTTCTGGTACAGATTCAGCGTAGTTAATAACGCAGGTGTATCGAGCTTCCGACTCGCCAATTGCAATTCTGCCATCTCGGCGTAAATTTCGGGCATATCAGGCTCAAGGTCGTGGGCAGCGTTCAACTCATTCTGAGCGCGTTCAAAATCGCCGCCGATAAGCCAGCCCTTCGCCAACGAGAGACGATATTCGGCATTATTCGGAACGTCCGCCGCTGCTACCCTCAAGAAGGGCAAAGCTTCCCTCAAATTCTGTTGTTCCAGCATACTCTTACCAAGCTGGTGGTGAATTGCAGCGCGGCGTTGCGGTAAATCCGCACTATTATTCTTCTCTTTCTCCGACAGCAAAGCGCGTAGCATCTTCTGTGCCTGCGAATGTTGCCCCTGTTCACGCAAAGCAAGTGCTTGCCGGAAAGGTAATTCAAAAACAAGCTCTTGAGGCTGGAAAAATAGGGTGAGCAGTGATAAAGGCGAAGCAGCTTTATCCAATTGCGCTATCCCTTGCCCAAAGTAATCGGCAGCATCACGGTAGCGTTTTTGCTCTAATGCCAACATCCCTTTTTCATGCAAGATTTCAGGCGTACTAGATTTTACATCTGCCAGCACTTCCTGAGCCTCAAGATGCTGTCCTTCCTGACGTAAACGGCGTGACAGATGCAGAATTGCCTCATATGCCACAGGTGCATGTTCATCAGTTAAAGCTAAGTTAATGCTTTTGCGATAACTTTCTGCCGCAGGTAGCACGTAGCCACCCGCTTCCATCACAACTCCAGAAATCAGGTGCAACAAGGGGTTAGATGGTTCAAGCTCGATAGCCCGGAATAAAGCAGACGAGGCTTCGGTATAGTTACCAAGATTGTATTCAGCCGCCGCCAAATAGATTAGGGTTTCTGGATTAAGCCGTCCCATCTCGGATTTAAGCTCGCTCAATCCTTTACTACAAGCTTCACGCGCTTCAGCCGCTTTTCCCAATTTCAATGCAGCCAAACCTAGCAAGGTGAAATATTCCGGCGCAACATCCTCTTTATCTACGGCTGCTTGCAAATATTGAAAGGCTTCTTCATAACGACCTTCCGCCAACCATGCCCGACCCATCTCATAGAGATAACGCGAGGAAGTGCCGTTCAACTCGACTGCGCGTTTGAAGTGGTTGAGGGCGCTGGTAGTATCGCCACGTTCCAGTTGAAGCTTGCCTAAATCGTAATAAGCTTCTGCAAAATCGGGGTATTCTGTTATAAGCTCAGTGAGTTCTTGCTCTGCTCGCTCATTTTTGCCAAGTTTCGCCAAGATTTGCGCCATATTGTGACGGTAAACAGCGGCGCGTTGCGGGCGATTTCCCTTAAATCCGGCGCGTTTGGCATAAACTAACGCTTCTTCATGATTGCCCTGATCTCGATAAATCAAGGCAGTTTGATGGTCAATTTCAGCCTGATATTCCTGAAGATTACGCCGCATTTCCTCTAGGCGACTGGTAGCCTGCTCGGTACAACCGCCTTTGGATAACAATCGCACCGCGCCTAATTCGCCTTCAAGCGCAGGTACGCTACCGTGGCGAGACAGCTTCATAAAGGTATCCAGCGCTTCCTCACCTTTGCCCAATTGTTCCTTAACACGGGCAAGATTCAGGTGCAAGGTATCATCGGCATGCCCGTCTTGAAGCAGTAATTCAAGCACTTTTTCGGCAATACGCAAACGTTGAGGAGAAGAGTTAGCTTCGTTTATGGTAGCAAAAGAGCGCAATAATTCGGGAGCTTCGGTGCTTTTACGGGAAAGATACTCGCCAAAACGCTCCAATATGTCTGGGTCTGATTGACCCGCGTTGAGCGCCATATTGAGGCGTTCAGAATCGGGCTTATGTCCCAAAATGGCATTGAACAAATGATGCCGTTCATCGGCTTTGGTAAGACTGTAAAGCAAACGGGTCAACTTTGCGGCTTCGTTTTTGTCGAGTCCAGACAAAACTCTTTCAAGGGTAGCGGGCAAAGTTTCGGGGCTAGCAGCAAGGCTATACCATGCGCCCAACGCAATTTTAAGGGATGGTTCAAGTAAACGAGTCCAACCAGCAACCGGGTGTTTCTCGAAAATGCCGAGGTTCAGCATTCTATCCAGCCATTCCGGTTCTATCTCTTTGCTATGACCATCGGCAAAACCAAGCCAGCGCAACAAACCGGAAGCCCATTCGCTTTTCCCGTCAAAAATTGTGTTCAGGAGTGATTGAAGCAACGTCCTTAAATTTGCGAAAGCCGGAATCGATTCAAGAGTGGAACGCAACAACGCCGGATTGGTGAATAGCGACATCAGCCCGGATTGCTCAAGGGTTTTTGCATCCGTGTCACTCAGGCGTGGAACCAACACTTTGCGAACTTGTTCCAGCGCTAACCCAATAACGCCGAAAAAGTTCCATTGCTGTTCTTCGCGAAACCAAGGGTGGTATAAAGCAAAACTGAGATAGCGGCAAGTAATAATTACTCTTGCATCGGGGGCTTCATCGCGACACCAGCGGTTAAGCGCATACATAAAAGCTGGAGCAACTGCCGGTTCCAATAAGTCGAGGCTATCAATCAACAATAAGGGGGTAGTTTGCTTGAACAGGTTTGCCGGAACACCGGCAGAACCGGCACGCGCCAAAGCAGACTGCAAGGAGTTCTGGAAAACATCTTGTTGTTTAGCGCCTTTTTCCAACTCCAAATAAATTGGGAGAAGCGGAGCAGGGTTGGGTGAAGTAGCCCTCGCAAGCTGTACCTGTTTTACCCAGAAATCGCGAAGCATAGTAGATTTACCGCTACCGGGACGACCAAGCAAAACTACGCGGCGATTATTCCGGGCAATTTCTTCCAACGACAAGCCGGGTTTAGCGACAACCGAAGCCAGCAAGCGATCAAACTGGGCAACGAAATCGCCACTCTCTTCTGGGTTCAGATTGAAGGCAAATAGTTCGTAGCTCGCGCCAGTTTGTTGATTGCCACTCGCGCCAGTTCCTTCAACCGCCCGGTAATAGCTTTCCAGCCAACCGGCTATATCCATTTCGCTCTTTTGCTCTTTATTATCCGGAGATGCCATATTGTTACACCTAATTTGAAATCATCCAGTAACCCAGTATGCACAGACCGGAACCAAGTAAACACAAAAATGCACCTACCCCAACCGCAGTTTGGATAAGCTTATTGAGTGTTTCCATTAGTTGCACCGATGTATCGGCAAGTGGCTTGACCAATTCTTCCATCGGCGATTTAATCGCCAGTTTGGGGCTTTGTGAGGAAAGGGTACGAACAGCTTCTTGATATTCTTTCCTTAAGATTATGTAAAGTCCACATAGGGATGCAATTACTCCCAACATGAAAATTAAGCAGCCCATTACTATCTTTACCGCTTGCATAGCAAACCCCACCCTGAATCGGACAGACTCAATTAAAATATAACCATGTGAGGTATAAAACATGTGGTAGAGAAAAGCGCAAAATGCACTAAACCAACCAACAAACCTTCGATGGTTAAAAAGAAATGGAAAGAGCCTGACCCGAAATTTATTTAATAAAACAATGAAGACCCGTTTAAGAGAGGACCCGGTACTGCGAAAAGAGGACCCGATTTGGAAACGATAATACAAGACCGATAGCAGATGCTTAACCGAGAGTATAATCCGACTCTATCACGCTTGTCAATATATATTTCGACCTATTTTACCTGAATTAACTCACCATTCGGGAGTTTACCCAACCACCGCCATTATTATCAGAAATCAGATACCAGCGCGAGCTATTTTGATAGACCGGTCCTAGGTCGGTATAAGCAACAAAATTCAGCGTAGCGCCACGCGAAAGAGTACGCAACAATGTGCCGTCATAAGAAGAAATCGAGGGGCGTAGCCTTATATAGGTGTTGTTGTACAGTACCGTATGCGGACCGCTTTTTTCATAAACCACACCCGTCACGCCTTCTATCCAGCGGCTATAATCAACCCCAGCAGGTGGAGTGGTTGGAGGCGGTGTTACTGGGGGGGTATCGGTAGGAGTGGTTGGAGGCGCTATTACCGAAGGGGTATCAGTAGGAATGGTTGGAGGCGGTGTCACTGGAGGGGTATCAGTAGGAGTGGTTGGAGGCGTTATTACCGGAGTGGTGTCGGCAGGAGTGGCTGGAGGCGTATTAACGGGAGTAATAACCACTGGTGTTGAGACTAGAGGTATCGAGCCTGCCAAATCATTCATTAGCTTATTCCATGGGAAAGTGTTACCGGGGCAACCCGCTCGATTGATTTTATCTATTTGGTAATGACCAATAATATATTGGCGAGTGGACTGTATATTGTATTTACTGCATAGGTAACGGTGCAACCAGAGCGAGGCATAATACTGAGCATCCGGCATGGCTTTGCCGCTGAAGCCCTCATGTTCAATCGAGATGGTAACATTATTATAGTTAATATTTTTCGTGGTACAATCGGCAATCCAAGGTATTGATGTATCCGGGCTTCCGGGAATACCATTGCCCCATGCAGCATCTTCTTCTTTTACCCATTGCCAGATGCGCCCGTCCAGAGCTACCCCGAAGTGACTACTGGCATCACTGCGCCGATTTTTAAACCAACTGTCGGTTGATTCCATTGTACCTTGCATAATATGGTCAACAATAGCTACAAGTTTATTGCCATCACGACCACTCCAGAAATTGGAACAACCTCTCCACTCAACTTTGTAATCAATCAAATAAGCGACCATTTATTTCTCCTCCTGAGAATATCACCAAAATTTATTTGCACTTTTTATCCTTATTTTATATTTCCGTTAGGGTAAAATAATTTCATTGTGCAAATAAAATGCCTGATAGCACATACATAGTCAACCCTAATTTCAGTAATGACCCGGAGAAATAGACCCAAAAAATTCAGAGGTTCAAGCTATAGTATTCTCAAACCAATTTAACCATACTAATTATAATCTGTAAACCCTGCAAATATTAAAACTAATATTTTAGGGGATATGTCTTTTTTTAACTTGTACGTCCAGACGTACAATATAAATCAGTAGATTTGATGTTCTCATATATGCGAAAATGTGTTATGATTAGGTGGTATTTTGAGCTAAATTTTTAAAATAAGTGTGTTTTCTGGAGATAAAATGGGTTCTGCGCGTGTTATAGCGGTTGCTGCCCCAAAAGGCGGAACCGGCAAAACCACCACTACCTTGAATCTTGGCGCGGCTTTGACTGAGATGGGCTACAAAGTGTTGCTGGTGGATTGTGACCCTCAAGGAAATCTAACACTCAGCGCGGGTGTGGAAGCCAGCAATATAAAAAATGGTCTTGATACCGCTATAAAGCATTATCTGGCAACCTACGATTCCGTACTGGTTAATACAATAATAAAATCACCTGCTGGGTTGGATATTGTGCCAAGCAATATTCGATTAGCCGGTATTGCAGACGAACTTTTAATTAATTCGCAAGGGGTTTTCATTCTTCAAAAATTACTGCGTCCGGTTCGTGAAAGCTATGATTTTATTATGATTGATACCCTCCCCTCTTTGGGAGTATTGGTCAAAAATGCTCTAGTGGCGGCTCAAGAAGTAATTATTCCGCACGAGTCGGAACCTCTTTCCGCTGAAGCAGTAGCTATGATGCTCAAACAAATTGATATTATACGCCGCTCCGAGCTTAACCCAGAACTGAGGGTAGCCGGTATTCTTCTAACCAAAACCACCCGCTCAAAATTACATCGCGAAGTTATAGATTTCACCCGCGAAGAATTCGGAAAGCAGGTTCCGGTGTTTAAAACTATTATTGAGCGTTCAGTTCAGTTTGCGGAATCGCAAGCGTTGCGCCGCTCTATCCTAAGTTACAAACCCCGTGATAAAGGTGCAATTGCCTACCGCAATGTGGCGCGGGAATTAGTGTATGGTCCAGATGCGGTCGAGGAAGCACTGATTGACGACAGCGGACAAAGCGAGGTATAAGCCAGATGGCAAGCAAGCCCAAAAGCTTTTTGCGAAACCGTGAAACTTCACCCAGTTCCGCTTCGGACGAAGATTTCGAGCTAGTAGTAGGCGTTATCAGTCCCGGTATAGCCAGCCGCCCCGTGTTCAGTCAAAATGTTCCGGTAGAACGAATCGAAGCCAGCCCATTTCAGGCACGTCGCAACTTCGACGGAATTGATGAACTGGCGGAAACCATAAAAGCGCAAGGTTTTACCACTCGTCTCAGAGTACGCCCCCATCCATTAAAAGAAGGATATTTCCAGCTTACCTACGGTGAGCGACGGCTTCGAGCGGCACGGTTGGCTAATCTAAAAGAAGTGCCATGTGACGTAGCCAACTATAGCGACCCCGAAATGATGGAAATCGGGTTGGCTGAAAATATCCAAAGGCAAGACTTAAACCCAATGGAAGAGGCGCGTGCCTTTCGCTCATTTATGAACTTTGGTAGCCTAACTATTCGCGAACTTGCAAACCGAATCGGCAAGAACAAAGATTATGTAGCCGGACGATTGCGTTTATTGGAAGCGCCTGAAGATGTACAAAAACTGGTAGAGCAAAAACCGGATGCCGTAACCGCTGCCCGGCGCATTGCACAGTTAAACGACCCTGAAGAAAGGCGTTTGTTGATTGAAGCGCTGCTAATGGGTAAGCTGAGTAAAGAAGAAATCCGTACTATCGTCCAAGCAGTACGCACCGGATTTGATGAAGACAGTGGGACTTCTGAGGATACGAATGAAAAGCCTGTACGTCTGGACGTACAACACCCTCCCAAACCAAGCGAGCGGGAATTAAACAGCCGCAAGATAGGTCGCGATCTTAACCTGATATTGGCAACCTTAGCTCGCTGGCAAATTGCGATGCCACGCTTAAACGATTTTGAACGTAGGCGAATTGTGGATGCAGCCAAAGATATTATGTTCACCGTGAAACAAATTCAGGATAGCGGTGATTAGGATTTCCCCTTATGCCCAAAACCAAACGTGAGAAGGAAGACATAAGCGAGTCATTTGAAACACTTCTGACTCGTTTTGAGCGACTCAGAAAAGAAGAACCAGATTTGCCAAAAAGAATGGCGGGTTTAGTTCCATTTGTGCTGGAAGTGGTACAAGGTTCGGGTGGCGTTAAACAGATCGAACAATTAATTCACTACTCTTCTGACCAAGAAAGCGCGGCTGAATTAATTGAAGCAATCTTGCCAATTCTGGCGAATCTTACTCGCGATGTTCCCGGACTGGAAAAAGATATAGCATTGCTGGCAGAAAAACTAGCCCGTAATAATATAACTGTACCGGGCATTTCGCCTTACGAAGCAATCCGGGATGCGCTGGCAAAAAATACCTTCATGCAACTTGATAATACTCCTTGGCCCACCGCCGTTTTGCAAGAAGGCGAAGCTAAAGGACAGGCGCAGTTAAAACCCGCCATGCTGGATGAGCAACCTTTGATGCCACCAGAAGAAGTTGAAAAATGGTCTGCTTTGATGTGGAAGCAACGCGAAGAATTGAGTGACCTTGATGCCGATACTCTGGATATGTTAAGCCATGTCTGGCTACAGCAAGCTAACTCGGCAGATAATTATGCAGTCGCAAGTGTAGATGATTTTCTGCAAATGCGAGGATTAAAACCAAAACGGGGGGGAGGAGGCAGGCGCGGTGGTTATGAACCGGAGCAGCGCACCGATATGCTTAAAGCCCTTGCTCATATTCAAAACCTGTGGCTGAATATGGGTGAAGTTGAAGTAAATGAGGAAACCGGCAAAAAGAAAAAAATGAACCGGAGTTCCAAACAGGCAGTACAGAGCCGCGCCTTTGTGATTACCGATCGTATGGGACAAACGCGACTCGATGGTCATATGGATGTGCAACGCTTTGCATTTAGACCTGGTATTTTGTTCGCCCGCTTTTTGTTCGGTCCCGGTCGCCAAACCGCGTTGCTTTCTGCCAAAGCAGTACAATATGACCCATATCGCCAAAAGTGGGAAAAGAGACTCGCCCGCTATTTTAGCTGGCAATGGCGAGTTCGGGCGCGGTTGGGCGACTATAATAAACCTTACCAAGTGCAAGCGCTTTTAGAAGCCGTAGGTGAAGAATTAAATATCCGGTATCCTGCTAAAACCAGAGAACGGCTGGAAAAGGCGTTGGAAACGCTTAAGGAAGACGGAGTAATAGCCGGGTGGGAATACGAAAAGTGGGAAGAACAGATAGTCGAGCAACGTGGCTGGGCAGAAATATGGCAAGAAGCTACTATATTAATAATACCACCGCAAGCTATCCGGGATACTTATCGCTTCTTGAAACGGCATGGGGATGAAAACGCGGGTCTCGATCAGGCATTTAACGATGGCGGGGGGATGGCAGAAATAGTAAGAAAAACTCGTAAGGATAGAAAATTATCGCAAGCACAAGCCGCGCGGGAGCTTGGTGTTACGCAAAGCTACCTGTCAAAGCTTGAGACAAATCAAGTAGAGTTATCTAACGCTTTCAGAAAACGGCTGGAAGAATGGCTCTCCGGTAAGAATTATGACCAGAAATTATGACTTGAGTCGGGGTTATCCTTCACAGTGATTCATATTTTTATGACTTGAGTCGGGGTTATCTATCACATGCATTATAGTATTTAAGTTCAAATCCGTTATAAATATTCCCATTTTACTCCTATTTCTCTCAATAATTTCCCAGTAATAAAAAAAGATATGTTGTATCATGCGACTCAAAACTAGGGATAGCACGTCTATCACTTTATAGTTTCGTTGCATAGTTTCGTTATTCACACATTACTATTCTGGCATTGAGTACTTATTAAGTAAGTATCGCAGGAGTAAAAAATATTCGGCACTTAAAAATAGCCGACTAATTGGTTAAAAAAAATCGGGCTATGCTGTCACATAACTCGATTAAATAATTCAATATGTTTGCGCATTCCTGAGAGATATTGAGCGGCTAACTCGTCTTGCTCTAGGTGCGTATGTTCTAACCTTATATTCTAAGGAGATTTTACTATGCCTTCTACCCAATTTTCAAGTACCCATAGTGAGCAGTTTTCATATTCACTGCCCGAATCTGAACAATTCGTACAAGTACCGCTTGATGTATTGAAAGCCGACATCAGCCCTGCTGCGCTAAAGCTGTATATGGTAATGCTCAGTTTTGCCCGCCAATCCGTTAGCTGCTGGGCGAGCCATCGCCGCCTAGCCGAAGAAATGGGTTTACAACCACGCCGTGTTATTGACCTGATTAAAGAACTTGAAACTGCCGCCCTTATCAGCGTTGAGAGCCGTGCTAAGGAAGGTCAGACCAATATCTACCGCTTGCAAAGACGTGCGGCTAAGTCTAAAACTGCCCAAACCTATGTTAAATCTTGCGAAGGGGCTATGCAGAAAAAAACACATGATAGTCTGCAAGATTCTGCATCCAATATACATGAATCTAATTCACATGAATTAAATACAACAACAACCGTTGTTGCGTTAAAAGTTACCGAAACAAAAGTCGAAAGCTTATCAGAAATTAGCTCCGATTCGGAGAATCAAGTTCAACGAGAGATTTGTTCGCTATTGTTTCAATGTGGAATTACTATTCACAGCGCTAAAAAACTTGCCAAGATAGCATTGCAAAACAAGCGTAGCGCAAAAGAAATTGAAGAACTGATTCAAACGGTGCGTGGAAATGAGAGAGTTGAAAATATTCCAGCTTATATTACACGTTTGGTCGAACTGAACTGTTATAATTCTGGCGCGAACCAACGTTTTTCAGCAAACAGAAATAACAGTTCTGGCTTACCTTACAGTAATACAAAACCTGAAAAGCCTGCTGATTTTAGTAAATACGCCCCCGGCGGTAAATATTGGTATCTAGTTGCCAATTGCGCTAAAGAACTTGCACCTTCGGATAGTCAGGCGAGTCTTTGATTAAAACTGGGATGGCGGCAAATAACCTTGTTCTATCAAGCGGTTAGGCTTGGCTGGTTCAGGGTACTGTAATGATTTGACGTGGAGAATTACAACGAGCAAATGAATTGTATGCTGGAGCGAAGGTAGCAGCATTATAGATGAACAATTTAGCGAAAGTGTGATGTGAATCACATTTCTTTTGTGATGAACTGCATACCTGATTATCAGCAAGAGCCTTAGAATGATAATGTAAGTAATAAGCTTACAAGTTAAATCTTCTCTTAAACTCCTCCTAATAAATCAGAAGGCTACTGATGAGCAGCAGTAGCCTTTATTTTTTTCATGAAGTAACTTTTGTCACCTACAGCCTGAATCTTCCTTGTTACAATTATTTTAATCGGATTTGTAACGAGCAATAATCCACAATGAAAAGGCAAATGCAAAGATGGATAAAGGATGGAAGCGATGGACAGTAACGCTTGGTGGTTCAGTGGTAACGCTGGCAGCAGCGTATGAGGGTATTCGGCGTAGTGAGAAGGGCTTGAAACGTCGCTATCTTTCAATACCGGGCAGCGCGAGTGAAACGCCTGTTCCGGCGCTTGTTCTCGAATCAAAAACGGCTCAGCTCGATTCTCCCATTCTGCTGGCGGTGCATGGGGTCATTTCCAATAAAGAGTATATGCAACTCATCGGTTCGGAAATTGCTCGTATGGGTTTGCGGGTTTTTATGCCCGATTTGCCGGGACACGGTGCTAGTAATGCCTCTTTCGCTACTCCGGTTCAAGATTTCTCCAATGTAGTGGGGGGCAATGTGGCACAATTAGAGCGACTATATCGCTATGTGCGCGAAAAGTTTCCTCAAGCTCCGGTAGGGGTGTTGGGACACTCGATGGGTAGTGGCGCAATTCTGAATTTTGCAGTAACTAAGCCCGAACTAGCGGTAGCGATTCCTGTGTCGGTAGCGGGTCGGCAACCGGCTACTCCTGAGAATCCCAAAAACATGTTGATGTTGGTAGGCGAACGTGATATTCCAATCTGTCTTTCCAGCGCAAAGCAACTTTACGATGCGGCAACTGGTTTGCCGGAACCGCAATCGACTCTATTTGGCGCATTTGAAAATGGTACTGCCCGCGTCCACAAAGTTTTACCTCGTCTCGACCATATTTCCATTATGCTTGCGCCCCAAACTGCTCAGGAAATTAGGGAATGGCTAGGGCATACTTTCGGGCTGCCATCCGGCGATAATAAAGCGATGGTGAGTAGATTGCGCTGGACGAGCGCAGGTTTGGTAGCCTCTATCGCTTCTTATCTGCCTTTTTCGGCTTTGCTGACGCGCATGTGGGGCTTGAAAGCGGCACCCGCTAAATCTCCTCAACTGACTTTCAAAAACAACCTTGCGGCAATGGGTGTGCTTGGCGTAGCTCCTTTTGCCAGTGTGCTGCTGCTGCACAAGCTCAAAAAGCCTCATCTGGTATCGCTGGTACTGGGCGACTATCTTGCATCTTTCTTTGTACTGAGTGGGTTGCTTAGTTGGACGGGGTTAGCAGTGGTACGGCGTGGCAAACTGAACCTGTCCGATATTAGCGCCGGAGTAAACGGTTCTGCACGCACTAAATTGCTCAATTGGGTGGGGCTACCGCTGGCATTGTGGGCTTATAGCTATGCTACTCTTGGTCGCTTTAGTCGCCGCTCATGGTTCAGCTTTGCACTGAACGGGAAACGCGCTCGCACCATGTCGGTACTGACGGCGTGCGCCTTGCCATACTTCCTTGCCAGTGAAGCGACTTTTCGGCGTATGCCCGGTTTCTCCGGCTATGCTTCAAGTAACCTTACCAAGTTCAGTCTGACCGCTTCTATGATGGTGGCGGCACGTTTGAAGGATGAGCAGAATTTTCTGGCGATTTTGGCAATGCCTATGTCAATTGCCTACCTACTGATGGATGGTTACGCCCTATGGCAGTATCGCCAGAACCGCGACTTTGTAACCACCGGGGCGTATGATGCGCTGGTACTGGCATGGCTGGTAAGCTCATTATTCCCACTGGAGGATTAATTCAGGGTATAACGTCTGCCTTTTTTACTACCCTCTATTTTCAAGCTGCCTTGTGCTACCAATATTTCAAAATCGCGCAGGGCAGTTGCCTCGGATACGCCTGTGAGTTTGCGGTATTCTCTATTGGTGATTGAACCATGAGCGTGAACGTATTCCAGTGCTTTTTTCAGCCTTTCTTCTAGCGTTAGATTTTCTTTTGGTATAGTATGCGCTTCTGTTTCTTTCGGTGTTGCGGCAATGGCTTTACGAAAGGTTACAATAAACTCGTTTTGTAGCTTGAACTCTGGGGCGGGGCTACCTTGCTGGCGCATGCTGTTAATCATAAAGCTGATGCCCGTACCAAGATATTCCATATAGCCGCCCGGAAATTCGGAAAGCAGGTTTGCCAACAGTGGGTTGCGTGGTTTGGAGCGTTCGCGCCCCTGCTGCAAATCTTCCAATGTTATGCCGGGCATTAGCAAGCCGGGGCTATGTATCTCAATGTGGTCGGGATAATAAAAGACGCGCACTTTCTCGCTTTTGAGCGAATAATCACGATGTACTACTGCATTCACCACCGCTTCGCGTAGGGCTTCCATAGGATATTCAAAACGGTCTTTGCGGTGGAATCCTTCTATTATAGCGGCTTGGCGGGTGTTGCGTAGGAAGAATTGCTCTGCCTGATCAATTTGATGAGCAAGCGCCCCCTTAAGGTTCTGACGGTCTTGGTAGCGTTCCAGTCCTAGCGTATCAGGATACAGCACGCAAACTACCTCTGTTTGTGGTAAAAACTCTTGAGGTTCTTTGCCGAACAGCAATAAACCCGCATGGGTAGGGCGCAAAGCGCCTTCCACAAGTGCCACGCAGCGACTTTTGAGCAAGAAGCTCTCAATATCGATAATTCGGCTCTCGCGGGTGCGTCTTCCGACTCGCTGACTTAGAAAGCTCTGTACCAGTTCCAAATCAAGGTCATCAAGGCTGGCAAGGTCGGCGGGGCGCGTTTCCCAATCCAGCGCCCCTGCACTGCCTAGATATTCGCCTATTTCATGCAAGTCGAGCGGGATGGTGTAGGTGCCGCGCCTAATCCAGAAAATCCCCCCTGCTTGAAAAAGCTGTCCACGATATGGGGAGATAGTGGCAACTATTAATGCCTTGCCTTCTAGTTCCACTACTTCCGGGGTGGCAGGCTCAAACTTAAGGATTGGCTTGCAACTACGAGCGGCTTTGAGCAGTAAATCTATTGCTTGCGCCGGGTTTTTAACCCCTTCCACCCGCCATGTACCATCTTCCACCCCGATGACTAAGTAACCACCCTGCCCGTTTGCCAAACCGCAAATACGCTCTGCCAGTTCGGGGAGGCGAGGCGCCGCGATTTTGAACTCGGTGGTTTGGCTCTCACCGCGCCTTATCAATTCACTGAGAAATTCGCGCTCCAAAATAGTCTTCTTTTATCGCTCAATTATCGCTCGTGAGGGAAATATATCCATCACGAAGCAAATATATCGCTCATGCTTGAAAAACTGAAGGATATAACCCTCATTGCGGCTGTCGTAAACTGCGTCCTTCGTAGGCTTCAAAGCGTGCGACCCATTCATCTGGGACTGGAATAGTGCGGTTTGCTCGGTAATCAAAAGTTACGTGCGTGCCGTTGCCTTCCGCCACCAATCGTTTAGAGGCAACATCAACCATTTGGAAATCAAACCCGAAACTGCTGCGCCGTACCCAACTGGTGCGTAAGCCCACCATCAGCATTTCCCGATAGAAAGCCGGTAAGCGGTAGTTGATGCTTTGCGCTGCAAGGATAAAGGGCATATCCTGAAGTGCAGGCGATTGCTCTTTAATTTCCATCACATGTATAAAGTATTCAATACGCGCCGTTTCAAGAAAGGTGAAATAAGAAACATTGTTGAGATGCCCCATCCCATCAACATTACCAAATTGCACCGGAATGAAAATCACGAAGTTATAGCCTTCAATCCCGTCATGCTGGATTTTGAAAATATCGCTCACACTTACACCCCTGCTGCTAAGCTAAATTAAATTAAATTGCTACAAGGCGGAAGGATAGCATTTTTTGGTCGTGCGCTCAACCTGAATAGCAAAAACCCAAGTTTACATAATATAAATATTATATCCCACAAAGTATTTGAGTCGCTATAACACTCATGGTCTGTTAAAATGCAAACCTATGAAAGAACCTGAACCGAAAAAAAAATTTGCCCGGCTGGTAGAAATAGTGATTCTGGCAGGGGTGGCACTAGTCATTTTTCTCGACTTTCAGACAGATGGTCCAATGGTAATCTTGTTGTATGGCTTGCTGTTTGTAGCGGGTGCGGTGTACCTAGCATGGTTGGTAACAAAACATCGTTCTGATGAGTAGCAGCTTTGTAAATTAATTATCCTCTAATTCTTCCCCCCAAATCTAGATTAAACAGATATTATACAAACAGTTCTATTGAAAAAGTTGCTATAATCTGTTACAACTATTACTAAATGCAAACGTTTGCCGTAACGAATATTATTAAAAACGAGGAGATACAATAAATGCACATACCAGATGGCTATCTGAGTCCGGTTGTTTCGCTGGGCGCAGCGGTAGTTACTGTTCCGGTGTGGGGGATTGCAGTTCAGAAAGTTCGCAATGTACTAAATCAGCGAACTGTGCCTTTGCTGGCGATATTTTCGGCTTTTGCCTTTACGATAATGATGTTTAATATACCGGTGCCGGGTGGTACTACGGCGCATGCAGTAGGCGGCACATTAATTGCTGTAGTGTTAGGCCCATGGGCGGCTGCGTTGGGAATCAGCATGGCACTGATATTGCAGGCACTTTTCTTTGGAGATGGCGGCATTCTGGCGATTTTCATCAATTGTTTGAATATGGGAGTGCTGCTTCCTTTCGCCGGATACTTCAGCTATCGCTTGCTTGCTGGACGCTCACCTGTTTTGTCGGTTCGGCGGGTATGGGCGGCGGGTATAGGCGCATACATTGGCATTACCTTATCCGGTTTGGCGGTAGGAATTGAGCTAGGAATTCAGCCGCTATTGTTCACTGAAAATGGTCGCCCCCTGTACAGTCCTTACGGGCTTGAAGCAGCGATACCAACCATGCTGATAGCGCATATTTTTGCGGCTTCGATTGTAGAAGGGCTGGTAACAGCGTTGGGCGTGGCATATCTCCAGAAAAATTATCCGGTATATCTTACCTCTTTGCGAAAAATCATAGCCGGCGCAGACATAAGCGATGGTACAACAGGCAAACAACCTTTCTTGCCCGTTGCAGTAATCGGCGGAGTAGTTGGGCTGGCGATTATAGTGTTTGCCGGGTTAATTGCCGGAAACTGGGATTTCGGCAAGCTCTTCGGCACCGATTGGTCGCAGGTCAATTGGGCGGACGTAGCGGTGATGCTATTAATAGTAGGAATTATCTGTGCGGTGTTGGTGCCGCTGGCATGGTTTGTATTACCGCGCAGTATGAAGAAGGTAGGCGCATACTTTACTGCCCTTGCAGTTTTGGCTCCAATCGGCTTGATTGCGCCCGGTTTTGCCTATGGCGAAGGTAGCGTCGAAGATGTGGATAAAGCCTTTGGCTATGTGCCGCAGGGTCTTAAAGACTTCTCTGATTTTTTCAAAGCCCCGCTGGCAGATTACAAGCTGCCCTTCCCGCCTTTTGATGGAGAAAACTCGCAGCTATGGCAACAGGCTATCGGTTACGAAATCGCCGGAATAGTGGGAATCTTGTTGTTGGGTGGCTTGATGTTCGGGCTGGCGATGCTTCTCAAGAAACGCGGTACGGTTGAAGAAACCATAGGGGTTATAAATAAACCCGGAGAGGCTCCAAACCGATGACAGCAACTACTGAAGAAAGAAGTGTTTTGAGTCATCCGGTTGTCAAAGCCCCTGCCAAAAAGGAAAAACCGAGTTGGCTTGAGAAAACCGTGGCGGGTATCGCCGAGTCTATCCAACGTGCGGTGTTTACCGAGGAACACGCTCGCAAGGATGGCTGGTTGCAGAAAGTTGACCCCCGCGCCAAGCTGATAATGTTTTTGGCGTTGGTATTGGCTTCTAGTATCACTGGCTCAATTCTGGCTTTAGCTTTGCTCTACACCGTTACTTTGGTGGCGGCTCGCGCTAGTCAAGTTCCCTTCGATTTTTTTGTAAAGAGAGTCTGGGTTGGTATTCCGCTATTCGCCGGAATCGTGGTAATACCCTCGCTGTTCTTTATTCCGGGCGACCGTTTTTTGGTTTTCTCGATACCGGGGCTAATCAGCGCGGTTATTTTTGTGGCGCGGGTGGGGGTAAGTGTTTCTCTAGCGGTGTTGCTGGTGCTGGTTACGCCTTGGGCGGATGTGCTGAAAAGCTTGCAAGCCCTTAAAGCGCCGTCAATATTTATCTTGCTTCTATCTATGACCTATCGCTATATCTTCCTTTTCTTGCGTTCGGCTACTGGGCTGTTTGAAGCGCGTAAGAGTCGCACGGTAGGGCGTACCAGCGGTGGAGAACAGCGTGGTTGGATTACAGCCTCGATGGGAGGCTTGATGCACCGTTCTTTCAAAATGAGCAACGAGGTTTATACGGCGATGCTGGCGCGAGGCTTTAGTGGACAGGTGCGTTCCTATAATTCCTACCGGATGAAGGGCGGGGATTGGCTTGCTTTGGCTGTTACCGTTATAATTGCAGCAGTTGCTCTGACGTTAGGACAACTTGTTAAATAATTACGGAAAGCTGAAAATGTATATAAATAAAGATTTAGAGCCTGTATTCCATTTGCGTGACGTGCGTTATCTATATAATGGGCGGCAAGAAGCGTTAAGCGGAATTGACCTTGATATACATCGGGGCGAGCAGGTAGTTTTGCTAGGCGCGAACGGTAGCGGCAAATCTACCCTGCTAAAAATGCTTGATGGAATTGTCGCTCCTTCCAGAGGTACTATGCGGGTGCTTGGGCAGGATGTGGCGGCGGTAGCGGCGGGTGAAGAATCATTCAAATTTCATCGTGAGGTGGGCTTGGTTTTTCAAGACCCTGACATCCAGCTATTCAGCGCGACAGTTTTTGATGATGTGGCTTTTGGTCCGCTCCAGTTAGGTTTGTCTAAAGACGAAGTGCGTAGTCGTTGCGAACAAGCAATGGAGCAAATGGAGATTAATCATCTAGCGAAACGCGCTCCTTTTGAACTCTCCGGTGGGGAGAAAAAAAGAGCGGCGATTGCTTCGGTGCTATCCTTGCAACCCGACATTATTTTATTGGATGAGCCGACTGCCTCGCTTGACCCTCGCACCAAGTGGGTGTTGGTAAATTTGATAACCCGGTTGGGTCAATCCGGCAAGACTATAATTACTACCACGCACGAGCTTGAGATTGTGCCGATTATCTCTAACCGGGTAGTGGTTATAGGGGAAGAGCGGCGCATTTTGGCGGATGGTACTCCAGAGCAAATTCTAGGGGATAGAGATTTGCTGATTAAAGCCAATCTGATACATCCGCAACTTCACGAGTTCGGCGCAATTAACTATTCGGTTAAATCCTGAGCAATTTCGCTACATAGGGAATCTTATATGAGCGGTTATATATTGTTAGAAGGGGGCGCAGAATTCGGCGGCAAAATGGCAGAGCCGGACAAACGCGCCCTTGCATTGGCGGGTGGATTCGATGCTACGGTAGCGATTATTCCTGCTGCTGCTGCCCCTGATAATAATCATCGGCGTGCCGGACAAAACGGCGTTAATTGGTTTCGCAAACTTGGCGCAAAGCAGGTCGAAAGCCTCCCGGTTATAGATAAAAGCTCTGCTAATGACCCTGCGCTGGCGCAACAACTGGCTCAAGCGCGTCTGATTTACCTACTAGGCGGCTTCACGGGCTATCTGAATGACACGCTAATGGATAGCTTGTGCTGGCAAGCCTGTGTTGAGGCTTATCGAAAGGGCGCGGTAATAGCGGGCAGTAGCGCCGGAGCGATGACGCTATGCGAGTATTGGTATGACTATTCCAAAAAGCAGGTTGTAAATGGGCTTGGGCTGGTGAAGGGCTGTTGCGTGCTGCCACATTACAACAATTTTCGGCGCGAGTGGACTCAAAGCCTTGCTCAACTAATTCCTCAGACTACTTTGCTCGGTATTGATGAAGTCACGGGTATGCTTTCAGAAGCACCGAATCGCTGGCAAGTGTATGGCGGCGGTACGGTTACGGTTCAGCAGGGCGAGAAAAGTACGGTTTATTTAGCTGGTAGCAATTTCTCACTTTAGGCTGTTGGCAAACCAACTAATTCTTGGCAATGTGGGCAAATTCCCATCCCTACGAAATGCCCGATATTTAGTTTGACTTTATATTGTTCCCAAACTTGATGTATAAGTTTCTTAACCATGCCGTTCTCTAACTCTATTTCGCTTCCGCAACTTTCACATAGGGCGTGATAATGTGGACTTGCCGAAACAATTTCGTAACGGCGCAGGTTGTCCCGCCCATGTATTTCCACTATTATCCCTATTTCGCTGAGTAATTCGAGAGTACGGTAAACGGTAGAGCGGTTGACCGAGGGAAAAGCTCTGGCAACCTCTGCGTAAATTTCTTCCACCGAGAGATGCCCGGAATGGCGCTGCACCGTATCTAATATAAGCTGTCGCTGAACCGTCCATCGCAAGCCGCGTTTTTCAAAAAAAGTGGCAAGTTCGGTTAAATCGGGAAAATGCCGTGACATTTGAACAGAAATCCTTTCTCGCGGTGCGACAGGGTAAATCAAACCGGGTTCATCGCGTTGTGATAATGCGGGTGGTCGTGGTCGTGTTCAGCCCAATGCTGATGGCGGTGATGATGAGGCACGCCCGGCGGCGGTAATTCTTCGGAGGTATGATAATGCTCTCCCCCCACATGCCCGGCGTGGTCATGCCCAAACCAGCGACTCCCAACCTTGAAATTGTGTACCAATAAACTTTCGCCGTGATGCCAACGCGCCCGGAACAAATCATAATTTTTCTTGCTGCGGGTTTGCTGTTCTTCGGCGGTCAGGCTATACCATTCCAGATGAGGGTGTTTAATGACTCTGGCTTTAACTTGTGGCGTTGTTACCACGCGATAGCCTGCTGCCTTGAAAAAGAAACTCATGTAAACGTCCATCATTCGGTAAAAACGAAACTTTCCATCAATCAAGCCGATTTCTGGCAGACATTCACGGCGGAATGCCAACAAATAGCCTTCAATCGCGTCCACTTCGCCTTCTTCTTCCATAAATTCGCGCAAATCGCAAGTTACCAGACCGAATGGTCCCACTGCGCCCACCTCATCAATAGAAAGCGTTTTCTCAAGCTCAGTCCAAATATCCCCATTAAGTTCGATTGAGGTATCCAGCATCAATATGAAATGTCCACGACTGGCTTTAAATGTAGCATTGCGCCCGGTGGCAAAGCCGAGATTGTGGTCGGCAAAAATAACTTGTACTGCTAGGTCGCACTCATGGATGCTTTTCGTATCTGCCGCGAGTTTACGGAGATATTCAAGGGTGTCATCGGTAGAGCCATTATCGAGAATCACCAATTCGAGGTTGCGCCCATAGCTGTGGTTTACAATACTATTGATGCAACGCTCAAGGTCTGCCCGGCTGTTATGCGAAATCAGGTTAATTGAGAACTCGTACAGGTCAAGCTGATTGCCATAATCCGGCGCATCACCAGCGCGGCTGATAGTTTTAAAGTCCTCTTCGGCGCGACGAGGAAAAACCAAAGTTCCCTTCGGAATATCCCCTAAAGTGTAGCCCGCTTCTTTGAGGTGATTACGAATGGAGTCGGCGCGTTTATAATCATGCGCTTGCCGCAAAGTTTCGCGCTCTTTTACTAGATTCGCTAATGTGGGTTCAAGATTGGACAGGCTTAACGCCCTATTAAATTGCTCTTTCCAAATACCGCTCTTTAAATATTGTGCCAGCCCAAAGCCCAGCGTTTTGTCCCATTCCAGTAACAGCCCTAAGCGGTTGGCAGAACTAAGACTCGAATCGCGCAACATTTGCCATACCACCGCCATAGCGCGTGGCATATTCAGGTCGTTTCTTAATGTGGCGCGGAAAGCCTCGTTCCAATTGTTTCCCGCTTCGTGGTTGCTTAACCCCTCTGCTTGTTCCGCAAGGCGAACGGCAAGCCCACGCAAGCGATTTAAAGAGGTTTGGGCGGCTCGCAAGGCGGAAAAAGTAAAGTTAATGCGGGCGCGGTAATGCGCGGTGGTGAAAAAGTAGCGCAACGCCAACGGTTCAAAACCACGCGCCTCAATTTCAGACAGGGTGTAAGAGTTGCCGGTGGATTTAGCCATTTTCTGCCCGTCTGCGAGTAGGTGTTGCGAATGCGCCCAATAATTCACGAAGGTAGCTCCAGTGAAAGCCTCGCTTTGCGCCAACTCGTCCTCATGATGTGGGAAGATATTATCCACTCCTCCAGTATGGATGTCGAAGCGTTTTCCCAAGTAACGCATTGCCATTGCGCTACATTCGATATGCCAACCGGGGAAGCCTTGCCCCCATGGGCTATCCCATGCCATCTCACGACCCGGTTCGGCTTTCTTCCAGAGCGGGAAATCCTCTGGGTTGCGGCGCAACTTATCGGTTAAATCCTTTGCGCCTTCTAGCAATCCTTCCAACAAGTTACCGCTCAGTTTGCCGTAGGAATGATAACTCTTGATGTCAAAAAAGACATTCCCGTCCACTTCATAGGCATAGCCGCGGTTTACCAGACCTTGCACAATTTCAAGCATTTCCGGCACATGTTGGGTGGCGCGGGGGAAAATATCGGCGGGGATGATATTCAGCTTGCGTTCATCCTGCATAAACGCTTCGGTGTAAAAAGCGGCAATCTGGGCGCTGGATTTGCCTTCCTTGCGTGCTTGTGCAATCAGCTTATCCTCACCCCGATCTAGCATTTCGACACGCATATGCCCTACATCGGTAATATTCTTTACATGGGTAACTTTATAGCTCTCCATTATGAGGGCGCGTTTCAGCCAGTCCGCCATCGTAAAGGTACGCAGGTTGCCGATATGAATAAACCGATAAACTGTGGGACCACAACTATATATTTTGAAATGTCCAGCTTCAAGCGGAACTAAATCTTCTTTTTGTCGGGTAAGTGTATTATAAAGTTTCATGGTTTGCCGGAAAATGACCTCCGCACCGTCAAATCGGGTAATTGAACAACTATTCAACAACAGGTATGATATGCGTCAGGTCGAGCTTTGTCAATTAATCACGAAGCTTATCCCCTTGCCGAATATTAGGCTGGTTTAGGCTATTGCTGCACAGTTTTTACTTGCTGATGGTCACATCTAGCAGAATCAGGTTACCTTCCTCGATTCTCTCGGTGGTTGGTACTTCCGTAACCTCTAATCCTTTGAAATCGGAAGGACGATATAGCCCGATTTTGATTCGATACTTGCCGGGTGGCAAATCTGCGGAAATTGGCACACTCTGGTCGTCATCCAGAATTTCGCCGGGTTTCCAGTTAGAAGTGTGGGTTGCGCCGTAACGCGGTTCGGTATCGCGTTGGGCTACTTTCTGCCCATTTTGGTCGAGTAGATGAATAAAAACGGTATAATTTTCACTAATCGGCGTTTCACCTCGCCAGAAAACCGTTAACGGGATTTTGTTTTCACCCGCTTTTAGTTTGATTTCAGCCACAGTATCAAAGCCCAATAACCTGATTTTATCCCCAAAGAGCGCGCCGGATTGGTAACCAATAAAACGGATGCTGTTAAGAACGTCAATCTCGTTACTATGAACTCGGTTAATGAAGATACTACCTATTCGGCTGAGGGTATCGGGAGTTATCAGACTTTTGGCAAAATCACCAAGCACGATAAAATCAGAGTTGGCGGCATTTTTATACCAATTTTCCTGTGCCTCATCGCTACCTCGTATTTTCTGAAGTTCGCTACGGGATTGTTTAGACTCGAAAAAAGTTTTTCGGAGAGCCTCGCCCAAGCTCAATTTATCCAATCCTAGCCCTATATGTTCGACATATCCCACGCCATCAACCGCATATCGGTTGTAACCGTCTAATTGTAAAGGTTTCCCCAAAATGAAATTGTAGCGGGTATCCAGTGCCATAACCGCTCCGTTAGGCAATTGCAACTTCTGAAAGTTGTCTGCCACCGCTCTTTGCAAATTCCATTCCGGTTTGCTTGGCTCTGCGTTTGACTGTAACAGCGATGGCGCTAATACAACCAGCAACGCAAGACCAATAGCTCCGCTCATTAGTGCGCTAAGCCTACTTCGCCACCATTCAACCCGCCAAAAATTGATGATACCCCCTGCCAGCAATGCCAATGGTAGTGCCATTTGATCGTAATAGTGAGGAAAGAAGAAGGCTTTCCCGGTGTAAAGATAAGTTGTAAAAATTGCCAGTAATACCACTGGAATCCAGCCTTGTCCGCCTTTCCCCGATACCCAGCGAATCACGATGGCAACTAATCCCAAACATGCTCCTAACAACGTAAAAGCAAGGTAAGGTCGCCCATACATATAATCTATTGCGCTGGTAGTAGTGAGGGAGGTAAACCCACTTGTAACGGCTATATCATTGGCAGGTCGTAGCAGTTGCCATAGATATACTTGCTTGATAAAATCGCTTCCGCTAGTAAGTAGATAATAGCCGTTTACCAGCAAAAAAGCTACTACTCCACCCAATGCGTAGAAGCCCAACGCTTGCCAGCGCCGCCAAATGACCAGCGTCAGACCTAACGCTACTATGAGCGTTAACGCGGGGACTTTAACCGAGAAAGCCAGTCCGGCAACGAACCCAACCAACGCGGGTGCGCCAAAGGCGTAGAGTCGCGAGCGTCCGTTTCGGTTGAAATCAAAATGGACAAACAAACAAAGCGCTAGTACGCTGAAGAAATTTACCAGAGGTTCGAGCAATATCTGTTGCTCTGCCCGTATTGCGCCTCCGTCAATTGCCAAGGCTAAGGCTGCTATCGCCCCGGCAACGGGTCCTGCCCACTTGCCGCCAATTCGCCGCCCCGTTAGATATACTAGTGCGATAGTGAGCAACGAAACCAGCGAAGTAAAAAGACGCACCCGCAGGAAGTCATATAGGCTGCCCCATTCTGCCCCTTCTAGGCGTAGCGGCAAAGACCATAGCAGCGCCCCCCCAACGGGATGTCCAAAGAAGAAATCATGATAAAGTTGCTTGCCGTGTGCCAACAACAAAGCGGTTTCGGCATGTACCCCTTCGTCATAATCGGTGCGTACTAGGTCGGTTGCCCCAATATCACGAGCGTCACCGATTCGGTAAACTGCTGCTACCGCCAGAATAGCCACCAGCGCGGCTATCCCTACCAACCGCCAGCTAAAATAGAGCCACTGTGGCAACCGGAATTCCAACCCGGCAATCCGTAATGTCGAATCTTGCTTATCGTTAGATTCGGCTATTTGGTAGGGAGTAAGTATGAACAGTAGAATTATTCCGATTATAAAGCTGAACCAAAGGGATTGAGGATTGCTGATGAGGAAGTTGCTAAACCCGGAGAGAATCCTATCTTCGGCAGGAATTAAGAGTTTGCCGTTCAGACTTCCCTTAATAAGTTGTACAAAGGGGAAAATACTAAGCCAGCCTAATGTGGCAAAACTTATCAGCACTATGCCAATACCACGTAATATCGCGGATGGGCGCAGACGTAAAGCATTTTTCTGTCTCAGACTCTTTTTTTCTTCAAGCACCAATTCTTTTATCCCTAACTAATCTTCGTTAAAAGCAAGGGGATTATATACCCGCTTTGGGCTTCTGTAAACTTCTTTTGCACCTTATTTCCTATAACAACGGTTATATTAGCCGATTTTTCACTCTCTGCAACCTTCGTATTAACTTCTACGTATTAATATTTAAAAGGAAAGAAGGTGCAGTGACGTACCAATTTTTTGATTTTCTCTTGCACCGTTAAACCGGGAGGTGGATGAAATGTTCAAGAAAATCTTGGTTCCGTTGGATGGCTCACCGCTTTCGGAAGATGTAATCCCGTTTGCCGCTACTCTTGCTTCCAGACTAAATGCCCAATTGTTGTTATTTAGAGTGTTGGAACGGGGGTTGTTGGAAAGAGATACTCACGACTCAGCCTTTGAAACCGAAACTCGTGAATACCTTGAGCTTATTAAGCAACGTCTGGTTAACGATTTCGGATTTGATTCGGAGTTGGTGAAGTCGAAAATGGTTTCAGGTGAACCCGCTGAAGAAATAACCCTGCTATCCCATACCGAGAAATGCGACTTGATTGTGATGGCTTCTCATGGGCGCAGCGGTCTGTCGCGTTTAATCATGGATAGTGTTGCAGCAGAGGTGATAAGAAAAGCCCCTGTGCCGGTGATTATCCGCCATTCTCGCCTACAAGAAGAGTTTGCGGGAAATCCTTCGATAACGCCTATTGTAGTAACGCTGGATGGTACTCCTAACGCTGAGTCCTCGCTTGAGCCGGCTGTAGAGTTAGCCCAACAATATGGTTGTCCTCTGTTGCTATTGCGGGTGCTAAAGCCTTTTGTTCCGACAGATGAAATGGAGGAATGGTTCACCGAGAATGAGGATAAGGGTCAGGATTACCTAGATTCTAATGCCTTTGAGTATTATCGCCTCAAAGCCACAAATTATTTGGAAAAAATCGCCGAACCGCTAAGAGCTAGACTGACGCAATGTGATACTGCGCTGGTGGTAGGCGACCCTTCTGAAGAAATTACCAATTATGTGCGGGCAGTAGAGGCAAAGTTACTGGTCATTGCTACTCAAGGTCACGGTGATATATATATGTTTTTGCTTGGCAGTGTTGCCGATGAAGTATTCCAGCATTGCGATGTGCCGGTGATGTTGGTACATGTTGCAGCGCATTCGCATAACCTCAAATCTACAGAGGAAGCGGCAACTCCGGTATAACATAAAGCACACATGTCTTTGAATGACTCAAAAAGACCCTCGTCTTTATTTAGAGGCGAGAGTCTTTTTTGTGGTATTGACTTAACTTAATGAAATTACTCAGCTTTTGTTATT
Source organism: Candidatus Chlorohelix sp. (assembly GCF_037138995.1). Lineage (NCBI taxonomy): Bacteria > Bacillati > Chloroflexota > Chloroflexia > Candidatus Chloroheliales > Candidatus Chloroheliaceae > Candidatus Chlorohelix > Candidatus Chlorohelix sp. The sequence continues at coordinate 106,021 of NZ_JBAXHI010000006.1, forward strand.
CAGCCAAGGTATATTCTGACCACCGTAACGCCAGTAATAATAATGTTGTCCCACATTGCCCATTTCAACCTGAAATGCAGCCGGATTAGAAGGGGTGTAGGTTAAAGTGCGACGTTGAAAAAGCTGTACCAATACTAATTGCTCAACCCCACTTACTTTAGTTTTAACCCATAGCGGTTCGCTTATGGGAAATCCCATCGCGGCAACCCAATCAAATAACTTTTCCTGTACCGCCTGACCATTCCGGTAAACAATTCCGCTCTGATTCAGGTAGTTCCAGAAAGGCGCGGCAATGTTACGCCCGGTTTCAGTAATATATGCAGCGTATGCGGCTGAAGGGCTAGAACATCTGACTACCATGCCGTCGTTGTTGAGGCAATCGTGGATAATTCTCGCGGTAAGGTTGGGATGTTTTTCAGACTGTCCGCTTTCCGGCACATAAATTAGTTTTTTGAAAGATTCATAAGTAGGGGCATCCGCATTGTTATAATAATCGCCTGCCACCTGTACGGTATTGGGATAGCTACCTAGAAAAAAGCCATCCCCGTACTGTATTCTTCCCGAAACCATTTCGGTTACCAGCAATCCGCCTGTAAAGTAATAGAGGTCTGATGATAATTTGTTTGGGTCGTTTACCTCAATACGCGCCTTGTCGTAATAACTTACCATGCGCTTACCTTCGGGTGCTTCGATATACTCTTCGGAGGTGGTGAACCAATTTTTAGGTCCCCATAACCATGACCGATTGGTTAAGCCATCCATTAAAGGACCATCCGCTCGGCGTGTGTAGTCGTAAAGCGCGGCACTGTCTGTTTCGGCGCGATGCCCCCAAGCCTTTCCCTTAGATACAGTTTGCGCCAGTAGTGTTTCCCCATAGCATAGATTTCCATTGCATTCTGACCAAAGCGCTCTGCTTTCTCCATCCGGCGCAATGAATAAAAGGGGATTATAAGAACTACCCGCCGTATAAGAGATATTAACTGGAGAACTCCAGCCGTTATCTCCGCGCCTACTCCACAAAATCTCCTGATTTTCAATTCTGAAATTAAATATTCTTGTGCCAATTCCGCTATTCCATACCAGTTCAATCCGGTTGTCGCTTACTGCCAGCGACGGTGAACTAACATTTCCGGCTACCATTTCTGCTGCGCTCAAGCTGTTCAATTTTCCCTGTTTGTAATAAAGGCGGTAGGGTATGCCAATATACTGCGGGTCGGGCGCAAACAATACATAAGCCAGATGCAAAGTTCCATCGGCTGTTACTATCGCTGTTAGCCCGCCCACAGTCCACGGATTAAAGGTGTCGTTGGTATAGCCGGATATACTGATAGGTGTACTCCAGTTATTGCCTAGCCACTCACTCCCTAGCAATTCGCTGCGGTAGCTACCACCGGGTCCCGGTTCATGCCCTTGTTCCCATATGATGGTTAAATTCTGGATTCCGGTAGCCAGCAGATACGGTCTGAAACGCCCGTATCTTTCATCTCCCGGATCGGGAAGGTAGGTTATGCGATTATCCAGCCCACGCACCGCGATTTTCATTTGTCCGCCCGCTTGCCAAGCAAATGCCAATCTGCCATCGGGCAACGCTGCTATATTCGGGCTACTTAGTGGAGTTGTACCGGGTACAAAAGTGCAATCGGGTTGAGTCCAGTCAAAGTTGCTCAATGAACGACTGGCATAACAAAGAGTTTGCAACTGAGTATAAAAAAGATGCAGCCGATTATTGCCCGTAGTAGCAGCAAGCCGTCCGTTTATCTGTTGCACAAATTCATAATCTAGCGGCGTTGCTTTGGCGGTTTGTACTTTGCCGTTGGCATATACCACCTCTTCCAGTTTTGAATTTAGATTTATCCAGATTATATGAATTGCGCCATTGGCATCCGTCACTGCTACCGAATCGTGACCGTTTCCAAGCTTTACAAAAGGGGCAACTGCGTTGTAGTCTGCTGCTTGCGCTGTGAAGCTCGTTAGAAACAAGCTTTCTAGTATTAGGGGAATTATTAAAATAATGGCTGGAACTACCGTTTTTGATTTTGTTCTGCTCAACATATTAAGTTTTCTCGCTTTCTGCTATCCACATTTCCTGCCCTATATAGATTTAACGAAGCAATTAGCCTAATGTTGCTGTGTAGCTGAACAAATCCGGCGCATACTAGGAAACACGCCGGAGTTTCTAATGAATTGGATTTTCTGCGGGTTTAACGTAGTGAGAAGAAAGCCACCACCCCAGAGGTTGTAACTGCCATAAGGGTTTTGAGCTTAGATTTGGAACGTGGGAAGGATAATCCAAATAGAGCTACATCGGTAAGTGCATTGAACGCTAGAATTTGCCTCCATTGCTGCGATGCTTCTGGTTTGGCACGATTCAGCAATATGCCTGCACCCATCGAAATATCGCGCATACCCAGCAACCTGATAATCAAGCGGCTTTCCATGCTCTCAGAAAGATTAAGACCCGCCATTTTGTTCATAAAGCCGGGCAATAGCGCGAACATACCACCGAGACCTACCGCTGCTATACCTAATCCAGTCGTTATTTGTTCCTCAGTAAGTTCCATTTTCCCCCTCCAAAATGATGGTTTTGCCACTAAAGACTATTATTTAACGAGTATAGGCATATGTGTTCAGGTGTGTAAACTTTCTATTCAAGTAAGCTACCGCTCACTTTTGAAAGGTCGAGTATAAAGGCGAGGTCCGCCACTGCTAAGATATGCAACTGTAAGACCTAGCGTTGTACCGGTCAGAACGAAAAGAAGTACCAGCGGTTCATTGACTAACAAATCAAACAACGGTTGAATAATATAATTGGTGAAATAGGGTAACGGGTCTATATATGCCAGCGCATGTCCATCAGGTCGAGCAATATCCAGCGCGAGGTTTACAAAGCTGATTTGATTGATATAGTTGGTTATCAACAGGCTTAAGGCAGTGTAACCCATAGCTATCCAAAGCTGTGCCGTGCTGTCGTGACGGTCTGAACCGAAATAGATAGCTTTACCGATTACAAAGCCGGGTATAACCAGTAAATATGCCCCGATGTAACCCCAGACTGCCTCAAATGTTTCGGAGCGGTTTAACCAGATAAGCGTACCAAGCGCGGCGGTAGTTATAATAAAGGCAATCAAGCCCCAAACTGATGCCATAATCAAGTCTCCGCCGGAGGTTTGTTTATTAACCTCTATCTGCATCCGCTCTAGGCAATCAGGGCATACTACTAGTGATGTGTCGTAACTCCACCGACTTTTAGAGGTAACGGTTAATTCTTCTACAGGCGTAGGAGTTTTGCACATAGCGCAGGCAAGTACCGTCTCACCGCGTTCTCCGGTACTGGTGTATAGGGGCAGTATTTTTGCTTCCACCGACTCGCTCTGCCCATCGGTGGGGCTAAATGGCTTGCTATCCGATTGGTTAGGTTTTTCTGCCATGCCCGTTACCTCCTTTTAACTGTTTTATTATAGCATGTGCTACAATATTACAAACTTATATTAGCAATGCTATATTGTGGAAGGTTCTGGCGCGGTGGGCATGGTAGCCTTACTGGCTGGTAAAATCCTGATGTAAAACCTTGGGAAGTATAAACCTAAAGTTATAGATTTTGTAATCGAGCGCAATAAAGGGTTAGAACAACTTACTCTGTTTCTTTACCAAAGCCCAATTTATGCGGTAAAATCAGTAAAATTATTTTTCTCAGCGAGGACGCGAGATGTCGCGTCTTTTTTTATTTTTTTTTGGGGAGCAGTTTTATGAGTGGTGAGAGAGAACGAGATATTCAGAGCCTAGATGAAAGGCTGAGAGCGCTGGTAAGTAGCCTTGCCTCGATTCTGGGTGATGTTTTGCGCGAACAGGTAGGCGATACGCTTCTAGAAGAAGTCGAAGAAGTACGCAAGTACAGCATTGAATTGCGCTCTCATTGGAGCGAGGAGAAACAAAACCGTATCATGGAGAAGATGGAAAATCTCAACCCTGCTATGGCTTTTGCGCTGGTGCGCTCATTTACGCTTTATTTCCACTTGTTAAATCTGGCAGAAGAACGGGCGCGTTTGATTGCTCTAACACAGCGTGAGCGTTCTGATTACCCTGAACCGCCTAGCGAGAGTATAGCAATGGCACTGAAAGAGTTAAAGCTGGAGGGTGTGGGAGCGCAATCGATTCGCCGCTTGTTGAGTCGCATGCTTGTTGAGCCAGTTTTTACTGCCCATCCTACAGAAAGTAGGCGTCGCGCCAACCTCTACCACCTTCGCAATATTAATCGTCTTGTAGCTAGTCTTGCCTCTAACGAAACTCCCCACGCTGAGAGGGAGCCTCTTGAGGAAGAATTACGTCGGGTTGTAACCTCGATGTGGCAAACTGACGAAATTCGTGCTTCTCGCCCTACTCCGCTCCATGAAGTTGCCAATACTCTCTACTATTTCGAGAGTACGCTTTATCCTATGGTTCCGCGCCTGTATCGCGACCTTGAGAAAGCTCTGCTACGCTATTACCCGAATGAGTCTTTTATAATTCCCACTTTCCTACGCTTTAATAATTGGACTGGGGCAGACCGTGACGGTAACCCGCATATTACTGCTACAATCACTGCGATGACTTCCCGCTGGCAGAAAAAAACGATTCTCAAACTATATCGTGGCAGCTTAGAGCGTCTTGCTGAAGAATTGTCGCCTAGCCTACGCCTTATTAAGGTTAATCAGGCGTTACTCGATTCGTTGGTGTGTGATCGCCGCCTGATGCCCGACCTAGCTATAAAATTCGAGAAACAAAGTATTTTTGAGGTTTATCGCCAAAAAATCAATTTTATGCTGGCACGCCTAGAGCGCACTATAGAACTCAATCAGGCTGCCTATGATACTGAGTTGGAGGCTATAAAAGCTGGCATTCCACCCTCTCAGGCGGGAACAGGTCTAGCAATTACTCGACAACATGATTACCGCTACTTCTCTCCAGTCGAGTTTCTGACCGACCTTGCCTTACTGGATGAGAGTCTTCGTGAGAATCGGGGTGGTCGTATCGCGGACGGCGCGTTGGCTGATTTGATTACGCAGGTGCAGGTTTTTGGCTTCCATCTTGCCGGTCTGGAAGTTCGGCAGCATAGTTTACGCCATACTACTGCGTTAGCTGAGATTCTACGGTTGGCGGGTGTTTGTGACCATTATGCTGATTTGTCTGAAGACGAAAAATATGGCTTGTTGGAGCGGGAATTAGGAGACCCTCGCCCGTTGGTTATCTCTGATGCCGATTATAGCCCGGATACTCAGGAAGTGTTGGAAACTTTGCGGGTAATGCGCCGGATGCAGCTTGAAGTTAACCGCGAGGTTTGCGAAAACTACGTAATCAGTTTTACTAACCAACCTAGCGATGTTTTAACTTTGTTGCTGCTGGCAAAGGAGGGAGGATTGGCGCGTCTCGACCCTACTTCCGCCACTATTGACTGCGATTTGCATATTGTGCCGCTTTTTGAAAGCATCGAGGATTTGCGCCGCGCCCCGGATATTATGCAGCAGCTTTTCAAAACATCACTTTATCGTAGCTCTCTCGCTGGTTACAATTACTTGCAAGAAATTATGATTGGTTACAGCGACAGTAACAAGGACGGCGGTTTCTTTACTGCTAACTGGGAGTTGTATAAAGCTCAACGACAATTGGCGAAGGTATGCCAAGAGGAGGGCATAGATCTGAGGTTGTTCCACGGGCGTGGTGGCGCAATCGGACGCGGTGGAGGTCCGGCAAACCGGGCGATTATGGCGCAACCAAGGCATAGCTTGGGCGGCAAACTCAAGATGACTGAGCAGGGCGAAGTAATCTTTGCGCGGTATTCCAATCCTGAAATTGCACATCGCCATCTTGAGCAAGTTACCAATGCGGTTTTCAAAGCTACTCTCAGTCCGCAAACCCGCGCATTACGAACGGGCGCAGAAGAGGAGTGGTTTGCGTCTCTTGAAGCGATGTCTGAAACGGCTTTCAAAGCGTATCGCGGTTTGGTTTTTGAAAATCCAAATTTTGCCCGCTACTTTTTTGAAGCCTCTCCTATAAACGAAATCGGGCGTTTGAATATTGCTTCACGTCCTGTCAGTCGGCGTGCTACCGGACGCATCCAGGATTTGCGAGCAATCCCTTGGGTTTTTAGTTGGACACAGAATCGCCATTATTTGCCGGGATGGTATGGCGTGGGTTCAGCTTTACATAACTATTTATATCCTGATGGTAGTGATACACCGGACGAACACCGGTTAGCTTTGTTGCAGGAAATGTACAATGGTTGGCCCTTTTTCCAGACCATTCTGTTGAATTCGGAACGCAGTTTGGGCGCTGCTGACCTAGAAATTGCCCGGCTCTATTCTACGCTGGTGACGGATGAGAAGGTGCGTGAGGAAATTTGGGAATTAATCGAAACCGAGTATAAGCGAACTTGCGATGCGGTGATGCTCATAACAGGGCAGACAACCCTACTGGATAATATCCCGGTCTTGCAACGCAGCATCAGGTTGCGCAATCCCTATATTGACCCGATTAGTTTTGTGCAGGTGGCTTTGCTGAAAAGGCTTCGGCAGAAATCGCTAGATAATTTTGCCATTGATCAGGATCGCGAAGAATTTGAAAAGATACTTGATATAATTTTGCACAGTATTAATGGGATAGCGGCGGGGGTACAGACCACCGGTTGAAACTTTGCCCGGTATGGCACGTAACTTTAAAAGATTGATATTGCCCTTGATAAGACAAGGAAGATGAGAAGATGGCAACCAGTAAACGTCCGGTTTTGCGATTGAACTACAATTCCGGCGAAAAAATTCTGGAAGTAGCAGGGCTTGGGTTGGTTGGGTTGACAATTGGCTTGACTATCAACTCTTGGGGAAGTTTGCCTGAGCGTGTGCCGACTCATTTTAATGCAGTGGGGCAGCCTGACGGTTATGGAGAAAAAGGCACTTTCTTAATAGTGCCGATTATCCTAACTATACTCTACTTGAGTTTGATGCTGGTAAGCCGCATTCCGCATTATTTCAATTATCCATGGAATATTACACCGCAAAACGCTGCTGGTCAGTATCGGTTGGCACGGCAAATGCTTTTACTGCTAAGGGTAGAAATTGCCGCCATATTTTTTTATATCCATTGGCAAGGATTGGAAGTATCTTTCGGGCGTTCGTCCGGGTTAGGTGTATGGTTCTTGCCGATTTTTCTGGTGATGGTGTTTGGCACTTTGCTAATCTATATAATCAGGATGGCAAAAGTGCGCGGGTAATTTAGTTAGCGGGTGTTGGGTTTGATGTGAGTGTTATATCGGGGGTAGGTGTAACGGCTGGTGTGGGCAATGGCGCAACTGTATCGAGTTGTTGTGCCAAACTTACCAGCAAACCGTTTACCCGTTTTAGCTGTCGCGTACCTTCGTTCAGGTCTTCATCAGAGATATTGTCGGTACCGCTAACTGTATAATTTATGGCGGTTATAGAGACTAGCGAGATTTCTTGCAAGTTCTTGTACACTGTTAAAAGCTGTGGTGTAGTCGGTCCGGCAAGTTCATCAACTCGCTTTTTCTGCTCCTTTATTTCTCCTTGTAAATCGTGATAGCCCTTTTTAAGCTCTTCCCAACGCAATTTACCTGAGTCAAATTGGCGATAAAGTTCTTTTGACCTTTCGAGGAATGAATTATAGCGTTCCAATTGACCACGCAATCGCAAGGCATAGGTTTCTTCTGCGTTGGGAAGTGGCGTGGCGGTGGGTGCGAGAGTGGGAATTGGCGTAAGAGTAGGTATAGGTGCAAGAGTAGGAATGGGTTTAGGCTGCGCTTCAAAATTGGGACGCGCTACTAAAATCCACATGCTGAGTATTGAGAAAGCCATTAAACCTAGCAGCAATCCGATAGATAGTTTTAATCGGTAATGAAGTTGAGGCGTTTTTTTCTTGCGGGAACGTCTCCAACGTGGTTTAGTGACCCGTGCGCCTCCAACTGGGAGGTCATCTGCATGTAAATCTGGGTATTTTTCACGCCAGATTTCCAATGCCTCGCTCATCCCGATTTTGATGTTGGAAGGGTCGGGTTGTTCTACTAACAACGCCTGTTCTTCCTCAACCTTGACCAACGCCATTTCTTCGGGTACAGGTGTATATTCAGGTTGTTCTTGTAATTCTGGTTCAAGCTCAGGTTCGGGCGGGTACATAATCTCGCGAATGTATTCCAGCCCTTTCTCAGCGCGGATGTTATCCGGGTCAAGGGTGTAGGCGCGTTCCAGACAGTATAAAGCGCGTTCGGGGTTGCGGTCTATTAGCAACCCGCCAAACCATGTCCATGCCATCGAATGCTCAGGGTCAATGCGAACAGCATGGCTTAGGATTCTAAGCGCCTGTTCTTTCTGGCTATTATGTGCCAGTTCCCGCGCTTCCTCTACCATTGCATCCACTTGTGCATGGATGAGACGCGCCAATTCATTTCGGTCAGGTGTCAGAATTGGTTCAGGGGGTGGCGTATATTCAGGTTCCGGTTCTGGAGTCGGTAAAGGGTGAGTTCCGTAAACAGAGCGAATTGCTTCGCGGATTTTCGAGCGAGATTTACGCGCTTCTGGCGGTGGGTCTCCGCTATCGGCGGAACTGTCGTAGAAATACAAAAACTCCTCAGACTGTTCGGGCGAGGTTTTATCATTTTCTATGGTGTCTCTGCCGCTCAAATTGTCGGGCATTAGGCGGTCATAACTTTACAAAACTACAATCTGGTTGATTATAAGCATCCTATCGCATTTTAGCCCACTATACATAAGTTTGCAATAGGACACTTTTTAGCTTCGATTAGGGGTGATTTCAGGAAGGGGCTTAAGCCCCTTGTTCTAATCTAGGCTCATTTTAATGTTTCACCCGAAATCTTTGATTGAATTGCCTCGTCATGTTTTATTTTGAGCGAATCTGCTCAATGCTCTTTCTGGCGATACCAAGAGAGCGGTTTGATATTATAGTCTGCACCCTCGTTGTGTGCGGCAGCGACCGCAGCAACGGCAGCGCGGAAAGTATCCAGCGAGGTATAGCAGGGAATACCATTTTCAACTGCGGCTCGCCTAATTTCAAAGCCATCCAGCAATGGTCGTCTCCGCCCGCTAATAGTGTTGACCACCGCTTTTACTTGCCCGCCTTTGATAAGTTCAACCGTATCGGGATGCCCTGTGCCGAGTTTGCTGGCGATTACATCCACGGTTAAATCGGCATTTTCGAGCATTGCAGCGGTTCCGGCGGTAGCGTAGATGTGATAACCAATCTCGGCTAAATCGCGAATAAGTTCGATGGCTTCAGTTTTGTCGCGGTCTGCGATACTGAATAATATTGCTGCGCCCGGTTTGGGCAAACTCATGTTGGCGGCAATGAGAGCTTTGTGCATTGCTGCCGCATAGGTTAAATCCACGCCCATCACTTCTCCGGTGGATTTCATTTCGGGTCCAAGTGCGGTATCTACTCCTGAGAGTTTCGCCATACTAAAGACAGGGGCTTTTACTGCTACTAGGGGCTGTTTGGGCCACAAACCGGGGGCGTAGCCTTGCTCTTGCAGACTTTTCCCAAGCATTATGTTGGTGGCGATTTTAACCATTGGTACGCCCGTAACTTTGCTCAGGAACGGTACGGTGCGACTGGCGCGAGGGTTCACTTCAAGAATATAGACTTGTCCCTGCCAAATTACATACTGGATGTTAATCAGCCCTTTTGCTTGCAAGCCTACCGCAATACGGGTGGTGTAATCCACAATGGTATCAACCTCATGGCGATAAAGGTTTACGCCCGGATAAACTGCAAAGCTATCGCCACTGTGTACACCTGCTCGCTCGATGTGTTCCATTACGCCGGGAATAAGCACTTCCTGTCCATCGCAGATAGCGTCAACCTCGACTTCTTTGCCTTCAAGGTATTTATCAATCAGCACCGGGTGTTTCTCGCTGATATTAACCACTGTACTAGTATAGCGTTGGAGGTCTTCTATGTTATGGCAGATTTCCATAGCCCGTCCGCCTAGTACATAGCTAGGACGTACTAGCACCGGATAACCGACAGTTTCCGCCACCTTGAAGGCATCCATGTAATAATTTACGGTTGCGCCGGGGGGTTGGCTGATGCCTAGCCCTGCCACGAAATTTTCAAAACGCTTGCGGTCTTCCGCAATATCAATGCTGTCAAAACTGCTACCGAGAATCGGCGCACCCGCCAGCGATAACGGTTCAGCTAGGTTTATGGCAGTTTGTCCGCCGAATTGGAGAATCAAGGGAGGAATATTCATAGTGTTACCGGGCGCTTCGGATAAATCCTGCCCTTCGTTTTCGAGAATATCCATCACACTTTCCACATCCAGTGCTTCAAAATAAAGGCGGTTGCTGGTGTCGAAATCGGTTGAGACTGTTTCGGGATTGCTGTTAACCATGATGCTTTGGATACCCGCTTCCTGCAAAGCCCATGCGGCGTGTACGCTGCTATAATCAAACTCAATTCCTTGTCCGATGCGGATAGGTCCACTACCGATAACCACCGCTTTGGGTCCGGTGATAGCCGGGGCTTCGTTTTCTTCCTCATACGCGCTGTAGAAATAAGGCGTTACCGCTTCAAATTCGGCGGCGCAGGTATCTACCGTTTTATAGACAGGTACAATGCCTTGACGATGACGCATTTCACGCACTCTTTCCGGCAAGTCATCGGTAAGCGCGGCAATCTGGTCATCGCTGAAGCCCAAACGTTTCGCTTGGCGCAACAGGTTGGAGGTCATCGGTTCTTTGAGCATGCGCCGTTCCATCTCAACTAGCAACTGGAATTTGCGTAGGAACCAGTAGTCAATTTTACTGCGGGCATATAGCTCTTCGATGGTCTCATCGCGGCGCAAGGCGGCGAAAACTGCCCACATACGGCGGTCATTCGCTTTATCAATATATTTCCAGTAGGACGCTTCTTCGCCCTCAACTTTTTTGCTCCATTCGGCTTCTTCCCACATAAGGGATTTGCCGCCGAGTTCGAGGCTACGCACTGCTTTCTGGAAAGCGGCTTCAAAGCTACGGTCAATTGCCATTACCTCGCCGGTGGCTTTCATCTGTGTACCGATGCTGCGGTCTCCGGTGGGGAATTTGTCGAAGGGCCAGCGCGGGATTTTGACCACACAATAATCAAGAGCAGGCTCAAAGGCTGCTTGCGTTTTGCGGGTCACGGCGTTCTGGATTTCATCGAGACGTTTGCCAATGGCGATTTTAGCGGCTACCTGTGCAATCGGATAACCCGTAGCTTTGGAGGCAAGTGCGCTACTGCGGCTGACGCGCGGATTTACTTCGATTACGTAATACTGGAAGGAGATGGGGTCGAGTGCATACTGGACGTTACAACCGCCCTCTATCCCCAGTTTGCGAATGATTTTGATGCTGGCGGAACGGAGCATCTGATATTCTTTGTCGGAAAGAGTCTGGGAAGGGGCAACCACAATACTATCGCCGGTATGTACGCCTAGCGGGTCGATGTTTTCCATATTGCAGATGGTGATGCAGGTATCATTCGAGTCGCGCATCACCTCATATTCTATTTCTTTCCAGCCACCTAGATATTTTTCAACCAGAATTTGATGAATCGGGCTGGCGCTCAAGCCGCTTTTGATAAAGTGGTCTAATTCTTCCCATGTGCGGGCAATGCCTCCGCCTGTTCCGCCTAGCGTATAGGCGGGGCGAATGATGATGGGTAAGCCTATGCTCTTGCCGACTTCCATAGCGAAATCATAATCGCTGGCGATGTCGCTTTCGATTACGGGTTCGTTGATGTCCAGCAATACCTGTTTGAAAAGCTCGCGGTCTTCGGCTTTTTTGATTGTATCCACGCTGGTGCCGAGCAAGCGCACCTGATATTTGTCCAATACTCCCGCTTCATACAATGCCACGCCCATATTCAACCCGGTTTGCCCACCCAACGTAGGTAGTATTCCGTCAGGTCGTTCCTGCTCGATGATTCGGGTGAGGGATTCGACTGTCAACGGTTCGATATAAACTACATCTGCAATGCCCTCGTCGGTCATAATGGTAGCCGGATTGCTATTAACCAGCACCGTTTCAATGCCTTCTTCTCGCAGAGAGCGGCAGGCTTGGGTACCCGCGTAATCGAACTCAGCAGCTTGCCCGATTACGATGGGTCCACTGCCAATTACCAGCACTTTTTTAACGCTCATTTTCTCCCGTTCGCCTTAAGACCTAAAGTATTATATGCGGGGCGGCTCTGCCCTAAAATCAGCCTATTATAACAAGAATCGGCAATTTATTCACAAATTCCAGAACCTGATTAAAAATAAGATGTTCTGGTCGAAATACCTCATTTAAAGGGCTGTAGTGTGCTGAATCATATGAGAGTATTCCTGAATTGCTTATAATTAATGTGATAAACCTGAAAAACTTACTTTATATCAATATTATTCAGGAGGATATTCACATGAAATTATATCGCTATTATCTTTCCGTTGCTTGTGTACTTCTGGTATTGTTAAGTATTACTCTCTCCGCTTGCGGCGATACTGCCGCCCCAACTAGCGTTCCCGAAACTACTACACCCAAAAACAATGTTACGAAGGAAACTATCGTTTCGGTTAAAACTACCGCTGCCGAAACTGTTCCCGATGAAACAGTTACGCCTAACCCCCTTCCAAAAGTAACGGTGATTGGGTCGGGTGGTTTTGCAATCAATTCCAGCGCTATTGATGCTTCTAATTCGCTTATACCACAGCAATATCTTGACCGCGCTAGAAATCTGAAAATCCTGTTTAACCATCAGTCGGTGGGTTATAACGTGCTGGAGGGCTTGGACGCACTCGCGCAGAGTAATCCTGACCGTTACAGCCTTACCACTGCCGATGTGGAAGAACCGAACTGGTATCTTGAAAATAATGGGGTGGGTGGGTTTACCAGAGGCGAAAATGAAGACCCTGCCTCAAAAGTTGCAGGCTTCAAAGAGTTATTTGATAATGAAGGCTACGCTGACCGGGTACAGGTAGCCATGATGAAGTTTTGTTTCGTGGACAATACCGCTTCTGCCTCAAAAATATGGGAAACATACCGAAACGGCATGAACTACCTTGAAACGAAATATCCTAAAGTTAAATTCGTGTGGTGGACAATGCCGCTTATGACCGATGGCAATCAGATTCGAGACCAGTACAATAAATTGGTGAGGGATTACGTTAAAGCTAATAACAAAATCCTGTTTGATATTGCCGATATTGAGAGTCATGAACCGTCAGGCAAGGCTGTTAGCGATAATAATTATCTGGCATTGTTTAACGATTATTCTTCTGATGGTGGGCATCTGAACGAGCAAGGTTCACAGAGAGTAGCTCAGGCGTGGTGGTGGCTAACTGCACGACTAACCGGATGGAATGGAATTACAAAATGAGTTATTAATCCGGGCGCTGTCGCAAATAAAAAGGGGGCGCAATCTAAAGCGTCCCCTTACGAACTGTAATTGCTAATACTGTTCATTACCAAGTAATCGTTGCCGCACCAGTTTCTCCGTTTGTTTTGGACCTATTACCAGAACCTCATCGTGTCGGTTCAAAACCAAGTCACCGCGTGGCACAATAACTTTACCGTTTCGCACAATAATCAGGATAGAAGTTTCGGCAGGCATACTAAGCGTACTGATTGCTCGATTAATCGCTGGCGAGTCATCTTCTATAACCACATCCACCAGTTCCAAATTCGAGTCGTGCAGATTCATCATAGAGCAAATCGAATGGAGTGGAATTTGTCGTTCTATTAAATTCAGGATAGCATCGGTATGGCTGACCGTTGCATCAATACCCAACCTGTGGAAGATTTTTTCGTTCTTAGGATTGTTAACCCGCGCAATAGCACGTTTTACCCCGAACTTGCGTTTAGCCATTTGGCAAATGACCAGATTATCTTCATCATCCCCGGTAACGGCAATAATTACATCTGCTCTGGCAGAACCTGCATCCATCAACACCTGCGCTTCGCAAGCATCGCCCTGTACCACTACTCCACCAAGTTGTTCGGTGTACATATCAACTTTGGCTTTAATCTTTTCGATGAGTAGCACTTCGTATCCATCGTTAACCAGCGCTTCGGTCAGGTATCGCCCAACCTTACCGCCCCCGGCGATTATTATATACATTAGAGTTTCCTCACTTACTCTGACTCATCGGGTAAAACGTCTTTAATCATCTGCGCTGTTATAAGGGTGGTAGGGCAAATCGTCTCCAACCCAAGCATATGATAGGTTGTCTCACGCACCGGGTCATAGATGCGGGCAATGACCCTTGGCACATTGAAAATTTCTTTGGCGACTTGCGAAGCCATAATATTGGTATTGTCGCCATTGGTGACAGCAGCAAAAACATCGGCTTCTTCGATACCGGCGCGGCGCAGCACATCCTCGTCAATTCCAGTACCGACAACCTCTTTACCCTTGAAATCGGAAGGAAGACGTTTAAAAGAATCGGCGTTTTTATCAACTACTGCTACGTGATGTCCCATATTGTCCAGAGTTGCTGCCATTCGTGCGCCAACACGCCCGCAACCCAGTATTACGAAGTTCATATTTGGAATACTCCGTTATTGTTGAATTCTATTAAGTGAATCCCGATAGATCCAGACAGGGCATTGGGCATTTTTCAAAACATAAGGCACGGTTTTACCCATATTAAACTCACCCAGACGTGTCCGAAAATTAACCGCCATCATTATTAAGTCCGCTTGTCGGTCAGTAGCCTCTTCTACGATTGCGACTCCGGCAGAACGGGCTTGCAGCATACCAGTTTCGATCCGTACCCCGTGTTCATGAGCGATACGCTCGGCATCAGCTAGTACCTTTTCACCAAGTCTTACTTGTTCGGGCATTTCGGATTCGAGTGGAAGTTGTTGTTTCACAACAATAACGTGGACGACATAAAGCTTTGCTTTGTTGCGTTTTGCTGCTAACGCTGCTTGTCGCAATACTTCTGTTTCGGAAAATTTGCCACAAAGTGGCACTAATATTGTGCCATCAATTAGATTAGTTTCGACCATTTTCTTAGAATACCTTGATAGTGTCAGCGTAAAGATTTGATAGAATCAAAAACCCTATCCTATAACTAGTATAGCACTTTTGAGAAGGTGGAGTTAAAGGCCATAATCTAATCTCATAAGCAGGCGTTGAGGTAAACCTTGGTCTTGCATCAATTGTTGGGTTCGTTTGATGTCGTAAGCCACCCGTTTGAAAACTATAGTTTCTTCTACATCATCGTAGATGGCATAGGAAGCTCTAGAATCTCCATCACGGGGTTGTCCCACACTGCCGGGATTGAGAATTAACCGTCCGAAACCGATGATAATGGTTTGACCCGGGTCGGGTATATGCATTTCTACTTTGGGCAGATTAGTACCGGGTCGCTTACCATCGAGCATGCGAAACAGGCGCGGCAAATGAGTATGTCCTACGAAACAAAGCGGAGTATCAAATTCAGGAAAATTTCTTGAAGCAGCATGGGGCGTGGTGAGGTATTCCCACACAGGTTCAAGTGGGCTACCGTGCGCTAACGTAACGTTTTCGTCAAATTTCGCTTTGGTTTTTAGTGACTCTAACCACTCCCAATTTTCTTTGGTAAGTTTCTCACGGGTCCAGAGGTTTGCTTCAATCGCATCGTGATTAAATTCTTGCAATTCGAGCAATCCCAGCACTGCCATATCGTGGTTGCCGAGTATAGTAAATAACTCGTATTCGCGTATTCGCTCGATTACTTCGTTAGGTTGAGGTCCGTATCCGACAATATCGCCTACACAAAGCAAGCCATCTACCTTACCAAGGTCTTTTAATACAGCCTCAAGAGCAGCTAAATTGCTATGTATGTCCGAGATAAGCCCGAAGCGCATAATATCGCAAACTTCCTAGATAAACAGTTACAGTGGGACTGTTACTGATTTTGTGTTCGATGCAGATAACGCTATTACCAGAGCGCTGCTATCATTTGCAAATGAATATAACATACTTTTACACCATGCTCAATTACATGCAGATTAAAAATAGTATAGTTGTTACTAGGTCTGTTGCTGTCGATGCGGTTTGTGACATTTAATTACTGTTTCAAGCGAAAGCAAAAAAAGAAACCCCGCCCTGCACATCGGGGGCGAGGCTTCCGTGTAAGCGCTGGTGCTTGGATTATTGGGATGTCCAATCATCCGTAGCCATTGTTTTACCATCTTTGTTCTCTATTTCTATCTTCTGGAAAGTAAACGAGATTTCTTCCAATGCCAGTCCATTGCTTGGATCTCCGCTTTTAGCTAAGCTATCTTCAGCGTAATTGATATTAGATACAGTCGCATTGGTTAATTTAATCGTATAGTACACATATTCCTCGCCATTCGCGTTGGATTTAGTGAACTCAAACAGGACTGATTTCAACACTTCGTTTGTAGTGGCAGCTTGGAAAAATTGTGGGGTAGCAGCGCCCCATTCTTTGGTGAAAGTAACTGGCTTGTGTTGTCGCTTTCCTGAAGCCTGACCAGTTGCAATATCACGAGGAGAAGTGACTCCATAGCTAAAGCGAATCCCCTCTATTTTGTTGGCATTTTTACTTTGCAATGATTCGCCCTTGAACTTACCTTGCTTCGTGCCTTCCACTGTAACGTAGAAGCGAGCAATGCTGTTGGTTGCGAGCTTACTGACCAGTGGGTTGAGACTATCGCCGTTATCTTGGCTTGTGGTAGCGCTGGTAGTGGTTGTGGGGCTGCTAGTCGAGGAGTTGTCGCTGCATGCCGCCAGCAATAAGGAAAGAGTTAGAACCGTTGCGGGCAAAATGCCCCAAAATCTCAACTTGAATTTGTTGCCAGAAAAAATGAGTCCCATTTCTGTTACCTCCTTAGTGGTGTTGTCTCTTGTTTGAAATCAGCTATTCCCAACGGTTTTCAAACCAACGGAGCGCCGCGGGTTTCCGATTATTTCTTGAATAACAAAAACCTCTACAAGGTTCTTTTGGTTTCCATCAAGGTATTGTTTAAGTATAGGGTATGAAACCCAAATTTTCTATGGTCTAACTCACATCTTTAGCTCGCACAATTGGCGTTATTATGATTTCTCGTAGATAATATTGTTTAAAGGTTTTTTGCGCTGATATTGATAGAACGCGAGAGAGGGGAGCAGTTATGCCCGATTTTAAGATAGTATCCGATTTTAAGCCAACCGGAGATCAGCCGCAGGCAATTGAAAAGTTGGTGAATCACCTGAAAAAAGGGGTGAAAGCCCAAACCTTGCTTGGTGTTACAGGTAGCGGCAAAACTTTTACTATGGCAAATGTAATAGAGGCAGTACAACGTCCCGCTTTGATTTTGGCGCATAATAAAACGCTGGCTGCCCAGTTGTATCAGGAATTTAAAGAGTTCTTTCCTAATAACGCAGTCGAGTATTTTGTCAGCTATTACGATTACTACCAACCTGAAGCTTATATTCCCCGCAACGATACTTATATTGAAAAAAGCGCGGATATTAACGAAGAGATTGATAAATTACGCCATGCTGCTACCCGCGCTTTGATGGATCGGCGCGATGTGATTATTGTGGCATCCGTTTCATGTATTTACGGCTTGGGTTCGCCTGATGAGTATGGCAAAGTGGTGGTGCAATTACGTAAGGGCGAGACTATCCGACGAGACCGCGTTTTGCGCCACTTAGTGGATGTGCAGTACAACCGCAACGATATGTCCCTTACTCGCGGCGCTTTTCGAGTGCGGGGCGATACGCTAGAAATTTACCCTTCCTACGAAGAATTGGCTATCAGAGTCGAGCTTTTCGGGGATGAAGTAGAGCGAATCACGGAGGTGGACCCTCTTACAGGTGAAATCCTCCGTGAATTGGATTCGGTGGATATTTACCCTGCCAAACACTTTGTAACTTCTGCCGAGAAAGTAAAGCTGGCTCTTCAGGATATTCGGGATGAACTTGAAGCCCGTGTTAAAGAATTGGAAGAAGATGACAAGTTGCTGGAAGCAGCCCGTCTGAAGCAACGTACTCTTTATGATTTGGAAATGTTGGAAGAGGCGGGCTATTGCAGCGGGGTGGAAAATTACTCGCGCCATCTGGCACGCCGCGCTCCGGGAGACCAGCCTTGGACGTTGCTTGATTACTTCCCGGATGATTACCTTTTGTTTGTTGATGAGTCGCATATTTCGCTGCCACAGGTGCGGGGTATGTACGGAGGTGACCGCTCGCGCAAATTGACCTTGATTGATTACGGTTTTCGTTTGCCAAGCGCTGCCGATAATCGTCCGCTCACTTTCCAAGAGTTTGAAAAGCATACTAATCAGGTGATTTTCGTTTCCGCTACGCCCGGACCTTACGAAACGGAAAATACCGCCGAAGAAAATGTGGTGCAACAAATAATTCGCCCTACCGGGCTGCTCGACCCTGAAATTAGCGTGCGCCCCACTCGCAACCAAATTGATGATTTATTAGGCGAGATTCAGGCGCGGGTACGGAAACGCCAACGTGTGCTGGTAACAACTCTCACCAAACGTATGGCGGAAGAATTAGCGGATTACTTAATTGAAGCCGGAATCAAAACCCAATATCTGCACAGCGATATTGTAACGCTGGAGCGTGTAGAGATTCTACGGGATTTACGGCTTGGCATTTATGATGTTGTGGTGGGCATCAATCTATTACGCGAAGGTTTGGATTTACCCGAAGTATCGTTGGTAGCGATTCTGGATGCGGATAAAGAGGGTTTCCTACGTTCTGAAAGCTCTTTAATCCAGACTGTAGGACGCGCTGCTCGCCATAGTGAGGGTCTGGTGATAATGTACGGCGATACTGTTACCAATTCTATGAGACGCGCTATCAATGAGACTTATCGCCGCCGTGCGCTTCAGATGGAGTATAACGAAAAACACAACATCCAACCTGCTACTATTATTAAAGAGATTAAAGATATTACCGATCGGGTACGGGCGGTGGCTGAGAACCGCGCCGAATATGGGACTGGCACAGAAGCCGGAGATGCTTTGCCCGGTGCGCTACCAAAAGACGAAATTATGCGGCTGGTAAAAGACCTTGAAAGCCAGATGAGAACGGCTGCTAAGCAACTTGAATTTGAGAAAGCGGCGTTGCTTCGCGATCAGATTGTGGAATTGCGCCGCCTGATTATTGATGAGGACCCGGTTATCCAGCCCAGAAAGAACATATTGTAGGGTTTATTCTTCAAAAAGCTTTTTAACTTTGAGAGTAAAACCGGGTATGACCTCGTGACCTTCGAGCATGTCTTTTTCGGTGAGAGAAGCGATTGGTTCAAGGCTGTTTGGCTGAAAAACCTCGATTGCTTTGCTAACAGGGTCAACCAGCCATATCAGGCGTACCCCTGCCACCTGATAGCGTCTTATTCGGGCGCAAGCGACAATAGTGCCTTCTCTGGTAGAAGTTTCGACAGGCGCTAATATTTCAAGCACGAGATCAGGAATCACAGTCAACGCGCTTTTGCTCACCCCTTTAGGCAAGCGTTCGGTGGTAATATATGCCAATTCTGGCAATGCCACGTTGTATGCACTTAATTTGAAGGCAGAATCTACCCATGCACGTCCTAGGCGACGTTGCTGATCAAACGATGAGATGTAAAAAGAGAGGTTGCTAACAATCAGCAAATGCTTATCATCGGTCAGTTTTTCAACCAATTTCCCCTCGATTAGTTCGACAGGTTCATCAAATTCGGGTAATTGTTCAAATTCGGCGTAGGTATAAGTACGATTAAGTTCCTTAAATCTTGAAAGTAAAGCCATTAAAACTACTCCTGATTATTTATAGCAAGTGGCGTTTTTGCAATACGGCGATAACGCGCTCGTGTATTTGTTCAGGCGGATACATATTTCCATTGGCTTGGTCAATTACATGAAGGCGCACCCAATGCGGTTCACTCTCACATAATTGTAAGTACATTTGCGCTACTTCGGATAGATAACCGCTATTGCGCTCGTGAATATCGCGTTGGTGTGTGGTATAGCTACGCGCTTCCTTGCGGTCAACCATACTTTGCGCTACAGCCACGTCCGAGTTGAAAAAGATTACCAAATCCTCGCGAGGTATGGCGCTATGGGTTTCATATTCGAGTTGCTTGACCCATTCCACAAATTCTGCACGCTTATCTGGCGGTAATTTCACGCTGTGATAAGCCATGTTGGCGCTGGCGTAACGATTAACTAGTATTATATAGCCATTGTTTAGCCAATTCCATAGCTTTGTTGCCGAATCTTTGCGGTCTTCTGCATATAGTAACGAGGAGATATAGGGGCTTACTTCCATTACATCGCCAAATTCGCCATTGAGATAGCGTGCTACCAATTTACCGTAAAAGGAATCGTAATCGGGGAAATCCGCGCTGGCGACTTTTTTGCCAAGTAACGTTAATTTCTCCAGCAACAGCTTATGCTGCACCGATTTACCGCTACCGTCTAACCCTTCCAGAACGATAATTTTGCCTTTTGGCTCCATTGAGGAAAAAACTTTCTAGCCTATAAAAGCCAGCTATAAATATTTATTGGTAAACGCGGCAACCCGCTAGTGTCACCTTCGCTAGAGCGTTACACGGCGTGGGTTGGTTCTTAGCTTCTCGGCAGTGATAATCGCTATAATTTTATCAGCGGTTTCGGACAGGAGGCTTTCGTGATTTATCACTACGTAATCGAATGTTGGTATGGCTTTCATTTCGGTATGGTAAGTACTTAAGCGGCGGTTGAGGCTTTCGGGCGTTTCGGTATTACGGTTACCCAGACGATTTATCAAGGCTTCAAAATTGGGAGGCGCGATGAAAATAAAAAGGGCATTTGGTACTACCCGCTTGATGTGCGCTGCCCCTTGTACATCAATACGTAGAATAGTATCCTCCCCACGGTTTAGCGAATCGCGCACATCGTGTTTAGGTACACCGTAGCTATTGTTATAGACTACTGCATTTTCAAGCAGTTCTCCCGATTTTAGCAATTGATAAAATTCTTCAGGGGTATAAAACCAGTAATCCTTGCTATGAACTTCTTCCGGTCGCTTAGGGCGAGTGGTAGCAGTAACCACGAAATGGAAGGGAATTTTCCGTTGCTTTAATTCATCAATTACTGCATCTTTGCCTACTCCGCTGGGTCCACTGATAATTATGAGAAGCGGGTTTTCCTGCCCTATGTAATCAGACAATTTCACCTCCCCTGACTGCCTTGCAAATATGGCTCTGTGCATTTAAACCTGTGCGTTGTCGGTATTCCTGTACTACCTTTTCCTCGAAATCTGGCAAGCTATTAGCTGCTACGATATTAACGGTGCAACCGCCAAAGCCGGCTCCAGTCATACGTGCGCCGATTACGCCTGGTACAGCATGCGCTAAATCAACTAACAAATCAAGCTCCGCACAACTAACCTCGTAATCATCGCTCAGGCTGGTGTGGGAGGCGTTTAACAACTCGCCAAAACGCCGGAGGTTGGCAGGATTTGTGAAACCGGCTTGCATGCGTTCAATTGCTTCAAGCGTTCGTGCGTCTTCGGTGATTACATGGCGGACGCGCATTCTCAAAGTTTCCGGTAATGTTTCGGCTTGTTCGTTGAAGTCGGAAAGACTGATGTCACGCAATTGAGAACGGTTAGGCAAGCCTAGTTGCTTTGAAAGGATTTTGGCAGCTTCTTCGCATTCTTCGCGCCGTTTGTTGTACGCGCTTCCGGCGAGGGTGCGAGGTACTGCGCTATCTACCGCCACGATTTTGTAACCGAGTTCTTCCAGTCCTAGCGGGATAGTGCGGTAGTCGAGCGAACGAGTATCTATTAGCAAAGCCGAGTCAGGTTCGCCCATTGCAGAAATGAACTGATCCATTATGCCGCTTTTAACTCCGATGTATTCGTTTTCGGCTTTTTGGCAAGCCCTCGCCATTTGCACCTGCTCGAAACTGCTGCCAGCCAAATGTAAGAAAGCTAATGCGGAGGCAACTTCAAGAGCCGCCGAACTGCTCAAACCGGCTCCACGTGGCACATCGCCCTGAATCAACAATCGCGCTCCCGGTGGCTCGTTTAAATCCAGTAACCCTTTTTGCGCCAACGCCCACATCACTCCTTGCACATAGTTAGCCCATAGCGGCACTTTACCGACAACGGGTTCCAGATTTGCAGGCTCAAATGTTACGCTATCATTGTATTCGAGCGATACCAATTCAAAGCGACGGACACCTATAACGGGCGCAACTGCTATCAAAATACTGCGGTCAATTGCTACGGGTAGGACAAACCCGCCGTTATAGTCGGTGTGTTCACCTATCAAATTGACGCGACCCGGTGCGCGTGCTATAAAGGATGGGGCTATCCCAAACGCTTTCTTGAATTCAATTCTTATTTGTTCTATTCTAATTGATTCTTGCATAGCCTTTATTATAGCGAGTTTGAATACACTCTGCATTTATACCTATTATTTGACTTTCACTACGGTCTGAACCGAAAAATTATTATTGGCGCAAGCTCATTATGTTTGCAATTTAGGAGTCTATAGGGTAAACTTATTATGTATAAGGTTAAGAGTTGGATTTGCTGTTGACCTTGAAACTATATGATGGTAACGCCGGGAAGCTATAAATACTTGGCTGTGCGGTTTTATGTGGCATACAGTCGAAGGGAGAAATAGAAAAATGGCTAACGGAAATCTTAAGAAAACCTTGCGTAAAGTGGTAGAGGGCGAGCATTTAGCAGCTAACGCTCTGGCAGTAGCTGCCAGCAAAGCAAAAGAACTGGATTTACAGCAACTCTTTACCGAACTCAGTTCTAAACATGAAACGAATGCAGTCAGCGCCGGAACAAAGTTAAAAGAGTTGGGCGGAAAATATCCCACTCCCGGTTTGCGTGATACTCTTAAAAAAGGATGGGAATCTGTAGCTACATCTCGGACAGCCCTAGATGCAATTAAATTGCTCCAGAAAAAAGAGCGCGAAGCCCTTGGTGATTATAAGGGAATCCTTAAAAATACTAAAGATGAGGGATTGGTGAACATGCTGGCTCGCCATCTCGCCGATACCGTGGATAATGTGACCAAATTGGATCAAAAAGTTACCGAATTACAGAAGAAGAAAAAAGGCGGTAAGTTTTTAGGTTTGCCGCGTTTGGTGTGGCTGGCAGCCCTTGGGGCAGGTGCAGCAGTTTTCGTAATTCGGCGTCGCTCCGCTGACCCTGAAAATTCCAGTGCTTCCACTAATTCGTCCGGTACGCCCGCCGGCGATAGCAATAAATCATAAGTGGAGTTTAAAGGCATGCTGCTTTACACCTGTTTTGGCGTAAATGAGGTGCCGGAATAGTTTTATATAGGGCGAGCGACTCATTGTGCGTTCGTCCTTTTCGTTACCAAGGAGTAGATACTATCGAATCGAATGAATTGGCTCGGTTAATTGTTGAATTAGCTGAGGACAAAAAAGCCAGCAATATCATTTTGCTGGACATACGGGATGTTTCAATACTTGCTGATTACTTTGTAATTTGCAGCGGTAATAGCGAAAGACAAGTTAAGGCAATCGCACGTGATATTGAAGAACGTTTGAAAGAACAAGAAGTTATGGTGTCACACCGGGAAGGCATGGATCAAGGTCGGTGGGTTTTGCTGGATTATAGCGATGTAATAGTTCACGTATTCACTCCAACCGAGCGAGATTACTACCGATTGGATAAACTCTGGTCGGGTGCGCAAACTGTGCTTGTGGTACAATAAGCGGGGAATGGGGAATAACGATTTAGGGAGCAATATGAGTAAAGAAACTAATACCACAAAAATAAGCAGTCATCCCGAAAACGGTAAGGAACTTCTCACGGGGGTTTTAATAGGTGGCGCATTAGGGGTAGCAGTTGGTGCGCTTGCTGCTGTGTTGGCGCGTTTGTTTATTAGTCTAATCCGTAAAGTTTTGCACCGTAATGATCAGAAGTTTGACCCTCGCTGGTTATTGCAATAACTCAGAAGGTTTAACTTGCTGTATATGCGCTTGCAAAGCCGTTTGGGGTGAGTTGTAACTTGTTCGTTGTTCCCTTCCGTAAGAATTGTTACAAACATGCTTAGCTTTTCCTGTATCTTTGTAGCAATAATCTCGGTTTTGTGAGCTAGTCTTTGGAAACGGATGCGCTCTTTTTCTAGCTAGATGAGGTACTCTGCGTTTAGTTGCTGGCTATGTGCTGGCTCAGCGTAGAGTTTTTTTTATCCTTATTTAGAACCGATTACATGATGATTATACAGACTTTGATAAGTATAAAGCTATACTACTGCAAGAGTATCAGGTAAAAGGCGGGCGGTAATTCGATAAATGAAACGCAAGTTAACTGTAAAAGGCAAGACTTTTGTCTGGGGCGAACGCGCCTATGTTATGGGTATTCTCAATCTCACTTCCGATTCTTTTTCCGGCGATGGGTTGGGAGTTGACCTTGAAAAAATTATCAAGCAGGCAAGAACTTTTGCGGAACATGGCGCGGATATACTCGATATTGGGGGTGAAAGCACCAATCCATACCATTCTAACCCGGTTACGGCAGAAGAAGAATTGAGAAGAGTTATCCCGGCTATTCGCGCTATTGTGGCTGTAACCGATTTGCCTATTTCAATTGATACTTATAAACCAGAAGTCGCTCGCGCTGCGTTTGAAGCCGGCGCAAATATAATTAATGATATACATGGCTTGGAAGACCCGCAAATGCAAGAATTAGCAGCTATAACAGGTGCTCCAGTGATTGCAATGCATATGCGCGGTACGCCTACTACAATGCAGCAAATGACTGATTACAACGGTGATGTTGTGGGCGCATTGCTTGAATATTTTAAACTAAGGGTTACAGAACTTGAAGTTGCTGGCATAGCTCGCGATAAATTAATAATTGATCCCGGTTTCGGTTTTGCCAAAACCATAGAGCAAAATTATGAACTGCTGAATAACTTGCGTACTTTCAAGACTCTGGATTTGCCGTTGCTGGTAGGGATTTCGCGTAAAGGATTTATAGGACGTGGCATGGTAGAGACGGGACAGGAACCGCCGCCGCCCCACGAGCGGGTTTTAGGAACGGCAGCAGCGGTGGCAATTGCGATTGCAAAAGGCGCGGATATTGTCAGGGTTCACGATATACCGGAAATAATGGGTGTGGTTCGTCTCGCAAATACTATAACTCGCAGTTACATGCAGTGAAACAAAACCCCAAAAGCTTGTGTCTCAATTTTTAGTGATATAAATTTAGATATATTGAGGGGGAAAATCATGAGCGAAGATACTAAAACTGAGGCTTCCGAAGGAAATCAAACTTGGCCCGAACCGCAACCTAACCCACGTTATACACCACCCGGCGGTTATGTTTCGGCTAACCCCGCCCCTGAATGGAAAAACCCTTCTTTTTATCAGGCTGATGGCTATAATTATAATTCCAATCCACTACCAGTTTACCAGAAAGCTCCAGATGACCTATACCAACTTGCTGAGAGAAGAGTCAAGGATAAGCTGCGGTTTTACAAACATTTGACTAGTTACTTGTCGGTAAACGCTTTATTGTGGGCGATTGCATTTATTGGTTGGATAAGCGGTGGTTCGCACAACCTCTGGACTCTGATTTGGCCCATTTGGGTCACTGTTTTTTGGGGAATCGGATTGGTCTCAGACTACATAAAAATATTCGGTTTGGGCGAATCTACCCGACAGCGTATGATTGATGAGGAGATACGCCGTTTGAGGCGTTAATGCTAGTAAAAAGCTAAATGACAAATCTTTGCCAACCTTGAAAAATTATGCTATGCTTTTATTTATAAAATGAGTAGTATAACTTCAAGACTATCAAACTGCTCAATAATTCTAGTCTAAGGGTTTGTCATAATTGGATGGCTGCAAAATATGAATATGGGGTATTAAATTATTACCCTACCCCACAAGCTTGGATAATCAATTTCACTGCTACCGACCCGGCGCAAAATATCGAACGAAAAGCTACTTCTAGTGCCGAAGGTATTCGAGTCGCTGTTTTACAGGTAATAAAAGCGCTTGGCGATGACGGTTGGATTGTGTTCCAAGTGGATGGTTACATAGAGCGTGAGTATCCGGTTTATCATTTGAGGAGAGTAAGCAATTGAAGTTCACTTTGAACCTTAAGAAGTTAGGAGTTGGGTTCAAGTTTGGCAAACAAAAAAACGCCCTTAATTATCTCTATACTCATAATTTTCAGGTACAAGACACTCTCCTAGAGAACCCACTATTGCCTACTTCAAACCCGCTCGTTAAGGGTTTAAACGAGAATAAAGCTCCTCAATCTTGGTTGGAAGAGAAACAATCTAAAGATGTCAAAGCGTTAGTTGCTCCCTTAGAGCAAGCACTTAGTCACTACGATATTATTCTCCAGCGTTATGATTCGCTGGTTGGAAAGCTTTTGCTGGATATGACCGCGGCGGCGCGGTGGAATCGGCTTATTTCCAAGCCTCGCCTTATTCAGAAGAAAGGCGAGTCTATAAACGGTTGGGGTTGGGTTATTTATCGGGTACACTCTTCTGGAGAGGCAATTTTGCCTGAGAACCCTGTTCCCCATAACTACACCCTTTTTAACTTCTGGCAGATTACTTTTGATTGCGCCTTGAAACCAGATTTCTCTAACGATTACAATCTTTGGAACCTGCATGCCCTAGATAGCCTGCCAGATTTTGAACGGCTGATACCAAGTGATATAGAAAACTGGCTTAAAGAACAACTTTATCGGATGTATAAAACAGGGTGTTTGTGGGTTGCGCTGCCTGACTTGCTTGACAGCAAAGGACGTAACCGAAAACCCAATATTAATGATGCCCTGTACACATATAATATGCTTAGCTTCGGGCGTAACTATGACCCATATCAAACTGAACAACACTTCTACGATCGCCCATCTTACTCTAATCAATTTATTCCGGGCTACTTTAAACGCTAATTATAATTCTTGATTACTACTTGTTAAGAAGAATTATTGCGGTTTAAGTCTTGCAAAAGCAAATATATATATACTATAATGTGAATTAACCAGCATGCCTCACTTCCTACGATACTCCCCTACGAGGCGATTCTGGCATACCACCCACACATGTTCGGATGTAGTAAATGGAGGAAACACATGGCAAAAATGCGGATTCTTTCGCACCTCGGCGATACCGTCGTTGTTTATGATGTCGAGAAAGCCACTGAGGGGGATCCTGATTCGATAAAGGCTGTTAAAGAAGCTGAAAGAATTTTTAAGGAAGCCCGCGCTCGTGGCGCGACTGCCTTCCGAGTTGATGCTCCTGATAAGGCTGCCGAAAGAATTGATAAATTCGATAAGACTGCCGAGCAAATTATCGTAGTACCGCGAGTCGCCGGGGGCTAATAATGGATTTATTGAGTAGCTTTATTGCGTTTGGAGTATTTGCGCTACTCGCTATCTCAATATATATGGTCTTTTATGGGCGGCTTGGTCTTCGATACCCGCTTGGAAATCGCCATTCGGCTTTTGCTCGCTATTACGTCAACAAACAGGAAGCGGAACAACGCGCAGAGCAACTCTTGAAGACCTTACTCCCTTCCGAGCAATATAATCACCTTGTTCGCAAAGGTTATCTGGAAGTTCAGAGCGGGATGTATCCCTATCGTACTTATCGTATTCCTCGTCATCGCGGGAGTGTGGAAGTATATGAAATGGGTCGCTTGGTAATGAGCCTTTGCGTGCAACCCACTGAAGTGATACCCGATGCTGATGTGGTGGTGATGCACAAGCTAATGATTGAAGGGAACGAGCGCGAATATCTACGCCGCGCTAATTATTTTGACCGCCAGACTGACCCATTCTGGTAAAAGAAATTTTGCTTGTTAGCTCTCGGAATATTTTCCGGGGGCTTTTTTTTTTACAAAATATTAATTTCAGAAACTACTATTTAATAGAGTATTTGAGATATTAATTATAGAACTTGATTAGTATAAATGTTCACAAATACATGACCTCGAATTGCCCTTATCTTAATTACAAAACCAATTATTAGGGTATAAAAATCAAATCTTATTAATCATGCAACCGTTCTATTGCATGTACGTTATTTATTACGTATAATCAATACACTTCGTGACAATATTATTGTCACATTTTCGGATAGCGCTATTCGCCAAAATAACCAAATTATGATTGATGAAAGGTGGGCAGTTATGGCACGTGGACGTACCAATAACATTAATGATTACATTGATGACTATGAAGCCGCTTCACGGGACTATGCTGAAATGGGTCCTTTATGGGCTGAGATGTATTTCCCGGATGACTTTGAAACTTTGAAAGTAATTATGGGTGGCAGAGATAATAATGCTGAAACCGCATTTTCTCAATCTCAGAATTCAGGTAAGATAGTTGGCGTTAAAAATTAGGGACATTTAGGGACTGTTATTATATAATGTTTGACCCCTGTTTAGCCATGGCGCGGGGGTTTTACTTTTTTATAAATATCGGGTTCTAGGTATAAATATGAATACTGATAGCGTAATTGCTCCAAACACCAGCACTCCTATGGCGATGGTAAGTGGCGCTCCTATGAATTCGGCAGCCGTACCACCGAGCAAACTTCCGATCGGTAGCAGTCCCATTGAGGCAAGTTGCCAAACGCTAATTATCCTGCCCCGCATGTTGTCGGGAACGTTGGTTTGAACGATGGTGTTAACTGAAGATTGTACAGTTACCATTGCGCCCCCTGCTATTGCCAGAAAAGGAAGTGAGGTTAGTAGAATCGGCATAAATGAAAAAATTACCAGCGAAACTACCATTATAAGCGACCCAATCTGAACAAAACGCGCCCGCTTTTCAAGGTCGCTCAGACGGGCGATTATCAAGCCACCGATTACTGCCCCGACTCCTACCGCACCCATCAAGAGACCATAGGAATCTGCCCCTGATTTGTACACGTCTTTGGCAAAGACCGAAAGTAGGCTTAAATAGGGGAAGACAAAAATTGAGAATGCGGCGGAAGATGCTATTAAGCCTAGCATGGGACGGTCATTCCATAAGAAAGAAAAAGTCTCTCGAATTTCAGAAGTGAAGGTATGTTTCTGAGTGGTGACGGTAATTGCGGGGATTTGCACCATAAACAAGGCGATTAATACCGCTCCAAAACTCAGCGCGTTTAAGAAGAAACAGGTTGCTACCCCAAAGATTACTACTATCACTCCTGCAATTGCAGGTCCGATAACCCTGCTCAGGTTAAATTGGATTGAGTTCATGGCGATTGCATTCATCAGGTTTTCTTTACCGACCAAATCGAGCATTATAGTCTGGTATGCTGGCGCATTGAAGGCAGACACCATTCCCACAAAGCTGACAATTATTACTATCAACCAGATATTAATCAGGTTGGTAAAAGTCAAAATTGCCATTACCAGTATAGAAATAAGCATAAGACTCTGGGTTACCAACAAAACGTTTCGCCGTGATTTTCGATCCGCGACTACTCCCCCGTAAAGTCCGAACAATAGCATAGGCAAATTACCGATAAAGTTGACCAGACCGAGAATGAAAGGGGATTGCGAAAGCGATAACACCAGCCAATTTTGGGCAATGGTTTGCATCCAGTTGCCGATGTTGCTGACAAATGCGCCATTCCAGAACAACCGGAAATTACGATTTTGCATTGCCACAAACATCTTGCTGGGTTTGCGCTTTTTTGTTGTCGGGATAGTTGGGTTTGGGTATGTAGATGAAGTAGTTAAAGTTTCCCTCTCGGATTCAAAGTCCGTGTTTGGTTGATCTGACATTCGGTAATTGATTCTCCTCCTGTAGATCAATTATACATCTGCGTGCAATGAGTGTCACCGGAAAATAAACACCGCGCTTCTGGTCGGGATTCTGATTGCCTTACACTCGCGGGTTTTTGGTTTGGATAACGGTTAGTTTATCCCCTGTGCGTATAGTTCCCCGATTCTCATGTATGAGATTCTGCCCGAAAAGTACCCCACCGTTTTGAGCGTGGCGGAAGGTGGCGAGGGTTCGGAGCGGTTCTTTACTGACGGAGGCATTATCTTGGTCGGTACAGGTTATCGGGCAGCGGGCGCAGGGTTTGACCGCACTAAAGGTAATTTCTCCAAGCTGAAATTGTTTTATTTGGTCTTCCATATAGGGAATATCGCTGCCTTTTAGCACAATATTGGGACGGAAGCGATTCATGGGCAAAGGAGTTTCCAGCCGCCCGTTCAAATCTTCAAGCGACTCTTCCGAGAGCAACAAAAAAGGGAATCCATCGGCAAAACCCACTTCATCGCTATCGCTCACGGCATACAAAGAATTAACGCCCCGCACAAAGCCGGGCGCCATTCTGACAAGACGACAATCGACTCGTAAAAATTCGCCAAGCCATTGCGCGACTATTTCGCCTTGATTTATGCAATCACAGCGGCTTTTCCAGACCGTAGCTTTTACCTTTTCCCCTTCGTCCACTAACTTTACTTCCAGAGATGGCATACCGGGCGCATCGAGAAACAAGGTTTCATTGCGGATTTCGGGCTTTATGAAAGCCATACGCGGTAATTCGCGTTGTGTAAGAAAGCTCATATCGTTTGACGCTACCACCATTAATTCACGGTCGTGTTCAAAGCCTTTCGTGCCTATGATTGCCTCATCCACCTTGATTCCGGCGCATGATTTTATAGGGTAATAGTATAATGCTGCAACGGTGGCTTTTTCCAGTTGCGCCTTTTTATCCTCTTTTTTTGTAGCGTTGCTCATTATTTTTAGCTTTCTATATATTGAATTTGAGCTTTATTTTTGGCTTTTGCAAATAATACCATTACAATCTGTTAAAATCTATCTGAAAATTACGATATTAAACAGAAAGAGGCTACAAATTAATGAAAGCCGCAATATTTAGTGACGTAGAAGGTACGCTGGTATCAGGTAGCCTGCCCGCTACCTTTCTTGAGATGGGCAAAAGCCTGAACCATTTTTCAAAACTCAAGCGTTTTCAGATTGACGCAATCGGTTTATTCTCGCGCTTGTTGCCGAGCAAATTCCAACGGTATTCTCAATTAATCAGCCTGTTAATTTCCATCAGGGGCGAAACCCCCGGACAGGTGCAAGAATTGATAGAGCAAGTAACGCCGGAATTGATAAAGCGGTTGAAAATGGAGGTAGTCGAGCGAATTGAGACGCATCGAAAAGAGGGTTTGCCGCTAATTTTGGTGAGCGGGGCGATGCAGCAAGCGGTGGTGCATTTGGGAAAAGAGATGGACGGGAGAGGCGAGGGAACACACATCCGTATAAACGGAGGTCGCTATATTGCTAAAGTTGAAGGTGGCGTATGTCAGGGGGAAGGTAAAGCAGCCCGCGCCCGCGAAATCATAAATGAAATGGGGCTTGACCCGGCTTTATGTTATGCTTTCGGCGATACCGGAAGTGATATTCCTTTCCTCGCCTTATTCGGACATCCTTGCGCGGTTGACCCTGACGCGAAACTTGCGGCGGAAGCCATAAGCAGAGGGTGGGAAATTATCCACACCAATCGTTAGCCTTGCCGCATGCAAAAACCGAACATTTAGTCTATAATCTGATTGTGACGGTAATTTAAGAGGCATTCAAGCGGTTACTCAGGAGCGTTATGGAACCAGAAAATATTGTAATTAAGGGCGCAGAGCAGCATAACCTGAAGAAAATAGATGTAAATATACCCCGTAACAAATTGGTAGTGCTGACCGGAGTGAGCGGTAGCGGCAAGTCTTCGCTGGCGTTTGATACTATCTATGCGGAGGGGCAACGCCGATATGTAGAAAGTCTTTCCTCCTATGCTCGGCAATTTCTGGGGCAGATGGAAAAGCCCAAAGTTGATTTCATTGGTGGGCTTAGCCCTGCAATTGCGATAGAGCAAAAAACTGCCAGCAAAAACCCCCGCTCAACGGTTGGCACTGTTACCGAAGTGCTGGATTACCTGCGCGTGCTGTATGCGCGAGTTGGTACGGCGCATTGCCCGGAATGTGGTCGGGTGGTGCATGCACAAACGGTACAGCAAATTGCCGAGCAATTGGCAAACCTTCCGCCCGGCACACGCCTGCAACTTCTTGCTCCAATCGCGCGTGAACGCAAAGGGACGCATGCCGAACTGCTCGAACAGGCTCGTAAGGATGGTTTTGTACGCGCCCGTATTGATGGCAAAATTTTGGATTTGAGCGGCGAAATCAAGCTGGCAAAGACTAAAAAGCATAATATCGAACTGGTGATTGATCGCCTCAAAGTGCCGGACGAAGAAGGAGAAGCGCGTCAGGATTTTGAAAAGCGTCTGGCGGATTCGGTAGCTACCACGCTGCAAGCCGGAGACGGTTTGCTGGTAGCTGATTTGGGCGAGGATAAGGATTTACTTCTAAGCGAGCAAAACGCCTGCCCGAATTGCGCTACAAGTTTCCCAGAACTATCACCGCAGCTTTTCAGCTTTAACTCGCCGCTTGGGATGTGTCCCGATTGTCACGGGCTTGGCACAAAGATGTCGGTTGACCCCAATCTGATTGTTTCGCGTCCAGACCTTTCCTTGATGGAGGGCGCATCGCGTTGGTACGGTGAGTTGCGGAAGAAAAAAGAAGGTTGGACTTTCAAGCAACTCAAGACTCTGGCAGAATATTATGAGGTTGATTTAGAGACACCTTGGAAAGATTTGCCCGAAAAGTTCCGCAATATAGTTTTGTATGGTTCGGGCGATGACAAGATTAAATTCAGCTACGAGAATCGCACCGCCGATAGCACTTGGACTGGCGAGAGTCTGCGTGTTACTAAAGGCATTGTGTATCACGCCGAGCGGCTTTTCCGCCAGACTTCCTCCGAATATACCCAGCGTTTCTACGCCAGCTTTATGAGCGAACAGCCTTGTGATGGTTGTGGTGGGGCGCGTTTGCGGGCAGAAGCCCGTGGGGTAAAAGTTGGCGGGATTTCCTTGACTGAAATCGGTTCAATGACTATCGCGGACGCGCTTGAATGGGTTAAAGGGCTGTATCGGCAACTCGACTCAGAACAATTTCAGATAGCGGGCGAAGTTCTGAAAGAGATTCGGGAACGTCTCCAATTTATGCTTAACGTAGGGTTGTATTACCTAACGCTGGATCGTCCCGCGCCTTCCCTGTCGGGTGGTGAAGGGCAGCGTATTCGCCTTGCCAGCCAACTTGGTTGTGGCTTGGTAGGGGTGTTGTACATTCTGGATGAACCGAGTATTGGTTTGCACCCTCGCGATAACCGCGCCCTGCTGGATACCTTGCTACAATTGCGCGATATGGGAAATACGGTGCTGGTGGTTGAGCATGATGAAGATACGATGATGAGCGCGGATTGGTTAATTGATATGGGTCCACGCGCCGGGGTGTTGGGCGGAGAGGTGGTGTCGGCGGGTTTGCCGCGACAAGTGGCAGATGACCCGCACTCTCTAACCGGGCGATACTTGCGCGGCGATTTGGAAGTGAAAGCCTCGAACGAGTCGCGGCGAACTCCCAACGGCAAATATCTTTCGCTGGTGAATGCGCGTCTCCACAACCTTAAAAATGTGACCGCCCGTTTTCCACTCGGATTGTTTACCTGTGTTACGGGCGTGAGCGGTAGCGGCAAAAGCAGCCTGATTTCGCAAACGCTCTATCCCGCTCTGGCGCATACCCTACACCGCGCCGAGCAACGCATCGGGCTACATGACCGTCTTGAGGGTCTGGAATATCTCGACAAGGTAATTAACATCACGCAAGAACCGATAGGGCGAACTCCACGCTCGAATCCTGCCACCTATGTGGGTTTGTTCGATGATATAAGGAAGACTTTTGCTGCTTCACCGGAAGCGCGTACACATGGCTATGGCGCAGACCGTTTCAGTTTTAATGTAAAGGGTGGGCGTTGTGAGGCTTGCAAAGGGCATGGGCTAAAACGAATTGAGATGCACTTTCTAGCAGATGTTTGGGTGACTTGTCGGGAATGCAAAGGGATGCGTTATAACCGCGAAACTCTCTCGGTGCGCTTCAAGGGCAAGAATATTGCACAGGTTTTGGATATGGATGTACAGGAAGCCCTCGAATTTTTCGCCAATATTCCCTCCATTGCGCGAGTCTTGCAAACGCTACATGATGTTGGGCTGGATTACGTTAAATTGGGGCAGAGCGCAACTACTCTTAGCGGAGGCGAGGCGCAGCGTGTAAAACTGGCTTCGGAACTTTGCCGGGTTTCTACCGGGCGCACTGTATATATTCTGGATGAGCCTACTACCGGGTTGCACTTTGCCGACATTCAGCGTTTGCTGGATGTACTACATCGTTTGGTAGATGCGGGAAATACAGTCATCGTGATAGAACATAACCTTGATGTAATAAAGACCGCCGATTGGCTAATTGATTTAGGTCCGGAAGGAGGCGAGGGTGGCGGTGAAATTCTCGCGGAAGGTACACCAGAGCAGGTGACGTTGGTTGAGCGTAGTTATACCGGCAAATCCCTGAGACAGATTCTCGAGAAGAATTTAACTCCAAACTTGCCCTAGCTTTACCAGCCTGTTATAGTAACTCTGTCTAAATTATCTCCAGACGAGGTGAGTACAATGGGTATATTCCAAGATTTATTTGAGCTATTGCGGGATAATAGCAGTTTACAAGTAGAAGAAGAAGCCGGACGCGATGTAATAATTGCTCTGGCAGGTAATAGCGGTGAGGTACGCGACAGGCTACAGCGAGCGTTAAGTTCGCGCCTTGAAAGCCTCTGGACAACTAGCCCTTTCCGCGTGGTTGAAACCAACGAGAACCCCGGACTGGATAAGGAAAACAGCGAGGGCGGGCTGGTACTGTATGTACTGTATGCCGGTGACCGTATCCCGGAAGCCAAGAAGTTGTGGCTCGAAGGCGTGGTGGCTAATACCTCCGTGTCAGGATTGGTTGTAGTAATCCCACCTGTGAGAGATGAGTCGTTTGACCGTAACAGAAAAAGCCGCTTTAATCTTTTGCGCCTAATCGGCAATAACGGTGAGAACAGCGCCGAAAAAGCCCCTGAAAGTGAACCCGAAAACTGGGAAAGCGAATTGGAACGCTTTACACAAAACAATGACCGGTTGGGTATGGTCAAACTTGTTTCGCTGGAATTTGAGGATTTGCAAAAACAACTATTGCCCGCTATTGTGCAACGCCTTCCCGACCGTCTGCTGGCGTTGGCAAAGCGTGCGCCTCTATTCCGTAATTCTGTTGCAGATTACTTTATTTCTCGCGCAGCTCGTGAAAATGCAGAACTGGTATTACTTTCGAATGCTACTTCATTTATACCAATTCTTTCCGAGATTTTTGGAGGCGGCGCAGATTTTGTGCTGTTAAGTAAAAACCAGTTTGAATTGAGTAACCGTCTTGCCGCTCTTTACGGACAAACTCGCTCAAGTCGCTTTGAAATCTGGCTTGAACTTGCGCCTATTGTAGGTAGCGCCTTGGTATGGCGCGGTATCTCACAAGCGTTGTCCCGCAAATTACCACGCTTCCTACATATTTTCCCCAAAGCCGGTATTGCCTATACTGCTACATATGCGGTGGGTCAGGCGGCGCGTTATTACTATGCGGGTGGGCGCACTGCCCCTGCTCAGTTATCCTTGCTTTTAAGCGTTGCTTTCGCGAATTTTCGCGCACGTTTTCAATCGAATCGCGACTCTAAAAGTGAGGGCAACGAACCTCCCCGGCATCTCAGAAAGGTATAAGCTGAGTTATGGAGTGCGGGTTGCCTCCTCCAGACTTTTTTAAGGGCATCGCTGAGTTTAATGCTCGTCAGTTTTTTGAGTGTCACGAAACCCTAGAGAAAATTTGGCTGGAAGAACCCGGCGAAATCCGTCGGCTATATCAGGGTATATTGCAAATTGGGGTGGGCTTTTATCACTGTTGCATTCGCCAGAATTATTGGGGCGCGGTTACGCTTTTGCAAAATGGGATTGACAAATGTCGTCCTTTTGCGCCCCAACAATTCGGGCTAAATTTGGATGCGATAATAAAAGAAACGGAACTTGCTCTGACCAAGATTAAAGAACTGGGTACGGAGCATATTGCTAACTTTGACCCGGCTATGATACCGACTCTAAAGGAAATCCCTGAAGTTGGGTAAAAATAATACACAGTATATCGTTTACAAACCGGGTTAGGGTATTTTCTCCAATCGTTTCTAAAATGGTTCAAGCGATAGCTCCTGTTTAAGTTTTCACACTTAAAAGCTATTCGCAAGAGGCAAAGATGGAATAAGATGGAATAACGTACAGAGCTTTTACTCTAGCGTAGCTCTAACATTTGGCTAACTTTGTTCTAACATAAGTTAGCTACAATAATTATTGGAAGATAATTCCAGAGTTGTTCGGTAATGTATCATAAAGGAGGTTGAGTTTTATGAACGCGATTGAACGCTGGAGTCCATTCCAGGAATTGGAAACTGTGCGCAATAATATGTACAAAATGTTTGATCGCTGGTTTGATGAAGGCTTTGAACACTCTCCGTCTGTATTCAGCCCTGCGGTTGACCTAGTTCAGACTGAGGACGGCTATGAGTTGCATGCCAATATGCCGGGTTACAAACCGGAAGAAATCGAAATCAATATTGAGGGAGACATGCTAACGTTGCGAGCCAAATGTGAGCAAAGCGAAGAAAAGAAAGAAAAGAATTACGTTTACCATGAGCGACGTAGTGGCTCTTTCTACCGCAGCATGCGCTTGCCAGAGCCGATTGACCCTGAGAAGACGGAAGCTAAAATGGAGAGCGGTGTATTGACGCTGAGCTTACCGCGCCTTGCTCAGAAAGAAGTTCACAAAATCGAGGTCAAAACCAAATAGCGGTAGGTGTAAGCCGATTCATCTGTTCTGATAAATTGCCCTTTCCCTCTTATGCGGGAAGGGCTTTTTAATTTACTCGCCCTGACGTTTTGCGCCTGAGTTACGTTCCCAAAACACCCCATCGGAATAACCCTGAATAGATTTATCAGTTTCCGCTAGTAGCAAGCGTTTTTCGGTAAGGCAGCAGTATAGTTCGTCTATTTCGACTCCCGCGAATTTGCGCCCAAGTTTTTTCGCCACTACCGAGGTTGTGCCAGAACCCAAAAAAGGGTCGAATATCACCTGACCGGGCAAACTGCTTGCCAATATAAGTTTTGCCAGCAATTTTTCAGGCTTTTGGGTGGGATGCTCGGTATTTTCAGCCATAGACCAGAACGGTACGGTCATATCAGTCCAGAGATTCGAGGGATAGGTCAGGCGGAAATCGCCCTCGCTGGTTTCCTGCCAATCCTTTGGCTTACCCTCATGGTTACGATAGGGCGCAAGTACCTTGCGTTTCAGCTTTACTGCCTCCGAGTTAAATACAAACTCACCGGAAACGGTACAAAACCAAACATCTTCGGCGCAATTCTTCCAGTTTTTCAACGCGCCTCGCCCCTTTTCCCGCTCCCATGTGATACGGTTCTGCACCTGAAAATAGCGCGAAGCCGCATTGAAAATTGCCGATGTGGAACGCCAATCTCCGCAGATGTAAATCGAAGCGGTGGGTTTCAGCAAACGCGCCAGTTTTTCCAGCAAGTTAGCCAGCCACAGTTCGTATTCTTCCTCATCCCGCGCCCGGAACACTCGCCCGTTAAAGTTCTTGGTCAGATTATAGGGGGGGTCGAGAAAAAGCAGGTCAACAAAAGACGAAGGCAGGTAGGGCAAAATTTTGGGTAAATCCCCCCAAAGCGTGCGGTTCTCGATTTCTGAAACCGAAAGAGGCGCAGAGGGCTTGAGCAACCGCGAGGCGAAAAGCTCCAGTTCTTTCGGATCGAGAGTGAGAGTCCGGTTGCGTTCCCCGCGCGTTTTTTCCGTCATAAGCTCCTATTAGCTCAAAATACCGTCAGTATCAAAAGAGCGCAAAAACTGTAGTTCTTCCGGCGAGGGCGGGATTGTCTCCGGCACATGTTCCGGCACCATCAGGCTGAAGCCCGTAGCTGCCACCACTTCCTCCACTGTTTTGCCGGGATGCACCGATAATAGGCGCATCGTTTTGCTCTCCTCCTCAAAATCCAATACTGCCAGCGGTGAAATTACCAGTAACGGACCCTCTCCGCCTATCAAACCTTGCGCTTTAGCCAATCGCCACGACTCGCCGCCTTCCAGAAAACCGGGCGCGGTGCGAAAATCCACCTTTTCCACGAAAGAGCGGGGCGAATGGTCGGTCATGAATATGATAAAGTGACGCGCCCCCGCCATTAAAGGCAAAGCAGCCGAACCGGGTCCTCGCAGGCGTGGCTTATTATAATCGCCGATTACGCTCAGGTTTACATTCCCGTAGCGGTCAATTTGCAAGCCACCGCAAAAAAACAGGTCGGTTGTGCCGCTTGGTATCGAGCCGATTACATCGCTCATTGTCACCACCGACTCGCAAATGTAGTTGGTATAATCGCAAGAGGAATCCACCAACGGGTCGAGCAAAGGGTTTACCGCGCCGCTACCGCCAGCCAGATAATTTAGATTCGGGGCGTGGGTTAATTGCGCCAAGCGGCAAGCTGCCCTCGCAACCGCGCTACCCGCGCCTGTCCCCACCGTTGTGCCATCTTTCAAAGTGCGGGACAGCACACATGCCATCAATTCGAGTATTGAATAGCCCTTGCGTGGTCTGCCTATCGTTTCCAGCCTGATTTGCATCAAACTACCTACTTCCTAAAGGGTGCGTGATTGGGTACGCTTGAGATATTCCTCTTCGCTATACCCGATAATATATTTCTGGAGATATTCTTCAAAGCCTTCGTTAGTAGCCGCCATCTGCAAATAGAGCTTCAGATGTTCTTCATCGTAGTGATAGACCCGGTGGCAACTGGTGGGATGACAACCAAAACGCGCCTCCACCACCGCTGAAACTTTCATACCCGGAACTGTAACTTGAAGTGGGTTGCGGGTGATTTGCTCGGAGGGGGCGAGTTGCTCCACTTGTAAAAGTACCGTTTCGGCAGCAAACAGCATTTCGCGATCTATAAAAGGCGCCCCCTTGAGAATCCCGTTTCCGAACTCATCCCCCTGCTGCACCGCAATAAAAGCTATTTGTGGCTTGATGGGCGGACAGGCAAAAGCGGGTTGCCCATTAAAGGGGTTGGTAATGGGTCTGTAAAATTCAGGTGAGAATTTGGAAACATCGCTGAAGGCAAGCACAGGACTCAGCGCGGCAAAGGGTTGCCCGTTTGAAGCGGCTTTAAGTCCCAGAATCAGCGTAAGTTCGTCAATTTCGTAAACCTTGAGCTTGCCCTCCTGAGCAAAACGCCGGAAAGCGGGTGCTAACCCAAGATGCTCAAAACCCACATAGGAGGTAACAATTTCTTCCACCAGACCTGCGCCTATCAGCAAATCGGCGTTGATGCAAGCGGCGGGACTGGTAATGAGTCGTTTAATTCGCTTTTTCTGGCGAACCGCCTCACGTATCAACGCCATCGGGTTGTTGTGCATATGCATGCCGCCTATCGCAAGGCTCTCCACCTCGTCCGGTAGGTAGCGACTGACGGCTTCTGCCAGTTCCAGCTTTTTGGAAGCGCGGGCAGCTTTAGGGGTGTTCTCTGTCATAAGGCTTTCTCTTTTAGGGATTCAAGATAACGCCGGGCGCGTAACAATATTATTCTGGCAGTAGGATACACCGCCAGCGGGATTGCGCCTTCAATATCAATCCAATTGGTATCCACTGTTTCTCCCGGTTGTGGGCGCGGGTTCTGGTCGTAAGGTGTAGCGCACATCAAGTACCATACTACCAGTTTACGCTTTGGACCTCGCCGTGTATCGGCAATATAGCGGCTCTCGCCCAGTAGTAGCACTATTTCCGCCTCCAGCCCAACCTCTTCATTTACTTCACGGAGCGCCGCCTGTTCGTGGCTTTCACCCTTTTCCAGATGTCCCTTGGGTAAATCCCACCCGCCATTATCGGTACGGCGCATCATGGCGATTTGCCAGCGCGAAATGCCATCCCGCTCCAATTGCCGGAATACCACGCCGCCAGCCGATATATCTTCCGCTTCTCCCGGACCATCCCATTGATTCAGGATTCGTTCTTCATCTACTTTCGCCATTTGATTTCAGCTTCAATCTAAAAATAATTTCAGTCAGGCTTATTATATACTGCAAATTGTAATCCCCATAAAATATTATGGCAAGCAATCCGGTAACTTACGCAGGGCATTTGCAAAGAGCTACTCCAACGCGGGCGCGTCTTGTTTGGGTAGCGGCGAATCATATGATACGCTCTTGATTGACTTGACAGATTTGTGCGCTTATTATAAATTGCATAACCACTTACTTTTTGTAAGTACCATTAAAATTCACTCTAATTAAGAACCTTTTAAGAAAGGATTCCCCTATTAATGTCTGCCCCTATTCATGTGCTGGCGTTTTCTGGCAGCCTTCGCAAAAATTCGTACAACACGGCGTTACTGCATCTCGCCCGCGAATTAAAGCCGGATGATTTAGAGATTGAGATTTTTGACCTTGCTTCTATCCCGCTTTATAACGGCGACCTTGAGGCTGAAGGTGTACCACAGCCTGTTACTGAGTTTAAGGAACGTATCCGCATCGCCGATGCCCTGTTGATAGCTACCCCAGAATATAACTACTCGGTTTCTGGCGTATTAAAAAATGCGTTGGATTGGGCATCCCGCCCATACAACGATACGACGTTGAGCGATAAGCCTGTGGGCATCATTGGTGCCGGAGGGATGAAAGGCACGGTACGCGCTCAAGCGCATTTGCGCTATATCTGTCTTGAATTAGGGCTGCATCCGATGGGCAAGCCTGAAATTATGATAGAGCGCCCGTGGGAAAAATTTGATGCTACCGGCAAATTGCTGGACGAGAGCATTGCCGATCAGTTCCGCGCCTTTTTGGTCGAGTTTTCCCGCTGGTCTCTCCGTTTTAAATAACCTCGCTTAGAAAAGCAAAATAAAAAGGGGCGATATTTACTCGCCCCCGCCAAGTTTTCAGAATTCTAGGAAAGTGAGGATTTGTACGGATAACCTCCTGCTAGAACCTTAGCCCATTGAGAGCGGTCAGAGCGCGATTTATCCAGTAATGCTGAGGCTTGCTGCATATAATAATCCTGCCCTGTAACCTTATATCGGTCAATCATATTCAGCATGTCTGTAATATGGTTGGCATAGTCGCCAGCGATATTACCCAAATCAATTGCTCCATCCGGTGGGTTAGAGTCCTTGAGCTTGCGGGAGAGTTGCCCGGCAATTAAAAGATAATAGTTCAACTCTTCATTGTTTGAAGCACTGGTCGTATTCAACTTACCAGATTTGAAAGGATTGAACATCAGCCGTTCAATATTGGTATCCACGAAGCCAAGCCCCGAAACCACGCTATTGGTATCGCGTACAAAGATTTGTACGGATTCGGGAACTTCCGCTCCAAAGGTAATTACGGCGGAAAGAGTCGGCACCGCAACCGTAGTGGTAACAGGCGCAGGAGTGGTAGTTACCGCTTTGGTAGTAGTAGTAGTTTGTGCCGCAACCGTAGTAATGACCCGTGAAGTTGCGGTAGTGTTAGCCCCTGTCGCAGTCGTGGCAGCCTTTGTTGAAGCGGCTGGCGTAGTGGCGGCGGCAGTGGTCAACGCAGCGCCAGTAGTAGTTACTGTAACTCGCGGAGTGATGGTTGCTGTAGTAGCTATAGTAGTAGTTACAACCGGAGATTGGGTAATGTCCGCTACCGCAGTAGCTGTTTGGTTATCGACACTAATTTCTATAGGAGGGGTGTCGCCTTTGCGTAAAAGTAAAGCGGCTGCCGCCACTGTGGCAAAAATCACCAAAAATGCAATCAACAGGTAAATAGGCTTAATGCCGCCTTTTTTCTTTTTTGTTTGCACGTTTGCCTGCTTCAAATTTGGGTCTGGGGTAAAGGTATTACGTCCCTGCCCGATTTGTTGAAACGGCGGAGGTGGCGCAGGGGTACCTCCGGGCATATTTCCAAGTAGCCGAGCGCGTAAATCCGCGTTAGGGTCTAGCACCTGTGGCGGTTTGGCAGCAGCTTCCAATTGAGCTTGCGCGGCGGCAGGATCAAGTTGGGCAAAAGAAAGCCCTGTGCCACCTGATTGCATCTGGAATGGCGGCGGCAAACCGGGTGCGCTTTGCATGGCTGTATTCATCGAATAAGGGTCGGGACGCTCAGGCACGCTGCCCAGCTGATTCGCGGGTAAACTAGGAGCCTGATTAGCCCACGCCGGCATTCCAAAGGGCGGCGGCGGGGTCGGTTCATTACCGGTAAGCGGTGGCGGCGTATTTACATTACCGATGGGTGATAAAGGAGCATTAGAGACGGCAGGCATGCTGCTGGTGGGCTGTTCTTGGCGTGGCGCAGGAGTAGGCGAAAAAGATGTGTACGGAGAATCGAAACCCATTGAGCCACTGAGCAATTCGCCAGTATTGAGCGGGCGCATACTTTGGGTTGAGGAATCGGTTGCATCAAAGTTCAGAGGAGGCATCGAAGAAGACGCGCTCGCAGGTGAACTTATTCCTTGTTCGATAGACTCTAACGCTTGTTTGGCGCGAGTGTGACCGGGGTCTATCCGCAACGACCGTCTTAAACACTGAGCAGCTTCTTCCTGATTATCAGTGGCGGCGGCAAGCCAAAACCACGCTTCCGAATTGCGTGAGTCCTGCTTGACCAACTCCATTAACTTTTCTGCGCCTTGCTTTTTGTTGCCGCTACGTACCGCGCTTATTCCTTCTTGCAACAAATCACTATGGTTCATAGCTGTTGCGCCCCTTTACTCCCGCTTAATCTGCCTATTATTCCCCACATTAATAGATATTTGGATATAGAGTTATGTTTACTCCAGCGTATTATAACGACATATTAGCGTAAAATCAATAGTTATGTTGACTTGATTGTAGCAAAGCGGGCAACAATAAAAATCCTCTTGCCAATATACAGCAAGAGGATGAAAGAACTGTTAATTTTAAGGTTTCAGGTCAATTAGGACGGCGGAATAACCGGGAAGTGTTACCGGGAAGGTGTCCCCGCTAATTTTAAGTGGGGTTTGTTTAACGAGACGATTGTTGGTATTGGCGCTTAACTCGTAAACATCAGCATTTTGCTCTGCTACGGCTTTGGCAAGTTGCACATTTACCGTAACGTTACGTCCGAGCTTGTTGTTTACCAACATAATCTGCATATTCCCGGTTGCGCTA
This sequence comes from Candidatus Chlorohelix sp., assembly GCF_037138995.1. Taxonomy (NCBI): domain Bacteria; kingdom Bacillati; phylum Chloroflexota; class Chloroflexia; order Candidatus Chloroheliales; family Candidatus Chloroheliaceae; genus Candidatus Chlorohelix; species Candidatus Chlorohelix sp. The sequence goes on from NZ_JBAXHI010000006.1 coordinate 149,117, forward strand.
TTTATCGCCGCATAGCTGGAGACAAACAAAGGGCTACTGCTTTTGGCATCCAGCGCTTGGTCGCCGAAGCGAGTACCATTACCGTCAAAATTGGTGTACATCTTGAATGCTTGGAAACCTGCCCCGTTAACGTCAGGATATTGCCAATAAGCCGCCATATACAGATTGTAACGTCCGAAGATTCCAAGCGCGTTAGCTATAGCCAGCCCCCCGTTCAGCGTGTGGTCTGCTCCAAAATTCCACTCGTTAATTGCCAGTTTAGTACCCGGATAATACTGGTTTATCCACTCGTACATCATGGGTATCAAACGGATTCTTTGCGAAATCCACGATTCATCTATGTAATTGGGGTCATAGAGTGAACGCACTGCATTCAAGCGCAGGTCATTTGCGTTTACGCCTGTGTCGCCTACAAAAACCCCGTTAGCTTGTGGATAATAATGAATGTCAAGTATATCGAGGGTACGGTAACCGACTTGCTCATCATGCTCACGCACTTTGGAAAGAAACCAAGGCAAGAAAGCCATATCATTATGCGCCTTGCGGTCGGCAGCGGTACGGAAATTGTCAGTACCCCGGTCAAGCTCCGAATTAAAGTAGTATGACCATCCGCTAGTGGTGGGACCGGTTATCTGGGCGGTTGGGTCAACCGCTTTCACTGCGCTAGAATATTCTAGGAATTGGTTCAGAATATCATCATAACCCATCCGGGCGGGATGTACATCGGTATGGGTTGTACTCCACAAGTCCGGCTCATTATCCATCGCGTAAAACTTTACGCCGCCCTGATCGGCACGCCCGAATTTTTTCACCAATCTTGCAATTAGTTCGTCTTGATAGATAACAGGGCTATCTGTATTGGGCTGATACACAAAGGGTGCGCCTTTGGTAGCTTTAGAAACTACACTAGTGCGTTGGCGATTGGCTGTTGGGTCGTAACCTATGATTGATTGGGAGCCGGGTTTATCAGGGGCTGCGCCAAGGTCAGGTACTTGCCAAGAAAAAGACTGAGGCTCGCTGTTTTTGGCAACCCATCCTATTGTAGGAATGGTGACAAGCATTGGGGTGTTCTGGTCTTTCGCGCTTTGTGCTGTTTCTTCCAGCACGTTGCGAATTGTATCGGGGTCGGCTGAGATGTTGTAATTGGTATTGTGAAAGCCACCATCGCGCCCGGTATTCCAAGCATTGCCTATCACCCAGTTATACCTTGTGGAATGGTTGCCGCCCCAACGAAAAAAGGTAGGGCGTAATTGCTGGATATACTCGGCGCTTTCGTCTGCACTGGCTAGACCATAGATGTACGGGCTAATTTGGTGTAGAACTTTGGTCTGGTCAATATCAATAGTGATTCCGCGATTGGCTGTAGTAGCCGCCGTTGTAGCGCTAGTTGTAACAGTAGGCGTAAATTCAAAAACGATAGGTCCTCGCGTTCCCGGTGGTAAATTAGGTACGCTATTATCAGCGCAAGCGCCCAAGAGCATTGAACTTAAAATAATTGAGCATAGCGCCAGAGGCAACGAGTATTTAGGACCAACAATACTTTTGCGAAGCGTCTTTCGCTTCATGATTTAACCTCCCTTAGAGCGGATTTAACAGGTTTAGTCTTTCTACTCTTTCTCATTTCTTCGTTTAATCCCTGCCAGTATAGAATATTGGCAAGACAACTCAGGCTTTTAAAGGCTAACAGCTTAAAGCTCAAAAATTTGAGAGTATATGTCCCTAGCAAGAACACATATCCCGCAATTCCCTTAACCCAATTATAATTAATAAATAGCGGCACAAGCATGCGGACAATTATATCTCTTTGCAAAAATTCATCCAAAATCGCCTTACTTATCCAAGTATGCCCCTTCTCCCTATCCATAATTACATCATAACGTCCGTATAAATATTGGGCGCGTTTCCAAGATTCAAAGGTGCGGTAAGCATAATGATAGCCTTTTGCGCTCGGATTAAAATAAAAATGCACTTGGCACTTTTGCTCAAGGCGGAAAGCAAATTCAATATCTTCTGCCCGTTTTAGTTCTTCATCGAACTCTCCGGTGGCGAGAAACCAACGTCGCCTGAGCGAACAATTGCCAGTAAAGAACTGGCGTGCAGTAGGCTTGTAACGCCCGTTTTCCATGTCTCGATACTTAAGTTCCAGCGCGTATTCTTCCCATTGCACCCAGATAGGGCGAACATGGTCATGTGGGGTTGCCATTGGTGCAAGTACCACTGCTTGGTTATCTTCGAGATGCAAACGTATATGCTCAGTTACCAGTTGAGGTGTCGCTACAATATCATCATCTATAAAGAGAATAATTTCGCCGGTAGCAGCACGTACCGCCGTATTGCGAGCCGCTGCGGGACCCCCCTGCGCCCGTTCTATCAGGGTTATAGGATAGGGTAGCGTGGGTTTTAATGCTTCTACCATTTGCGCCGAACCATCGGAACAGCCATCCAGCACCAACACCATATCCAGCAGTTCTGTAGGGTATTTCTGAACTGCTAATGCCTTAAGAGCGCGTTCCAGTTGATTTTTACGATTGTGGCTAGGCATTATAAAAGTTACGGTAGGTAGTGAAAATTTATCGTCGTTGCGCTCGTTTCCGTTTTCAAATTTATCCATAATTATTATACTTTCAAAGAATAATTTAACTAGAATGTTTTAATGATTTTAGCCGGAACACCTGCCGCAACGCATCGAGGTGGGATGCTGCGGGTTACAACACTACCCGCGGCAACCACTGAATCTTTCCCGATAGTTACTCCCTTTAATATAATAACCTTACCGCCAATCCATACGTTATCTTCAAGCACTACTGATTGTGATGGGGTTGGCTTATCTCGATCCAAAATACCATGATAATCATTATCAATGATATTACAGTATGTGCCAATCAAGCACTTTTTCCCGATTTTAATTGATTTGCTGCAAGCAATCGAAGTACCATAATTGATATAAGTGCTTTCTCCGATTTCAAGCCTGCCACCCTTGTTCGACACTATTTCTACCCGCGCAACAATTGAGTCGATAACCACTTTATTGTGGATTATCATTTCGCCGCCCCACGCTCCGATTCTGGGATTACCTAGCACCTGTACATATTTGCCAAGAAAACTAGCTTTCCTGAGATATATTCTTGCTCTGATTACATTAGAGCCGATATTAAAGTAACGCCTCAATTTTGCAAGATGCGCTTGCCATTTCACTTGTTTTATTCCCTCAAGGGTTTTTTCGACTATCGGCATTTAGTAAGAACTCCTTTTAATGGTTGCCCGGCGGCATAAGTAATAGCATCCAATGCAACGCTTTGCTTATAGTATAATTGAATGTGCCAATAGTACCGTTTATGCCCGATCAATTATATTAATTTCTATCAATATCATTATTCTTAATTAATGCGCTAAAAAATGGGTTAAATCAAAATTCAGCCAAATTACAGAAACGTTAACCTATTAATCAAAAAAGAGCAACCCATGCGGTCACTCTCTTTGTGAATACTTTTAATTTTTCGCTAATTCGCTAAAAGAAATTAGCCGATTTCCAGATAAATGAAATCACGCAGTAGCCAAGCGGCAAAACCAACCCCCAGTAGTATTATTGTTACAATTCCACCCCATACCAGCAAGCGGGTAAGGATTAGGGTACTGCGCCGCACCTGTTTCCAGTTTCTTTGCGGAAATACTGCCTCTAGCAAGTTAGGTAGCCACGGGTTCCAGATGCGTTTGAACATGTCATGCGCGTGCAAATAATAGGCGGAGGCAATGACCAGACCAAAAATGTACAACACTAAGCTGGAAATACCCACCCGCACCAACAATTTTGACAGGGTAGGTTCTGTCAGACCCGGCTTGAAAACGAAAATAAATCGCATAGTTTGAATAAAAAGCGCTACCATAAATAAGCTGAGGCTGGTTAACATTACTATACGGTAAGCTAGTTGATTAATCTTGCTGCGCCCAAAAGTCAGAAGGCGACAGATTAAAAACCCAAGCAAGGCTACCAAAAACAGTAGCAATGCCCGGTTCAGCCTTCCTTCAAAAAAGGTGCGGTAAAAAAAGAAAGCTGATACACCGATAAGCAGCGCATTATTCCAGAGAAAGAGCGCAAACTCTTTCCAGAAAATGCGAGCCTCTTTATCATGTTTGATACCTTTTGTATTTCCAAAATGTGTTGCCATTCAGCATTCCCCGGAATTTACCGCACAAGGCGGGTTGAAATTTCAACAAGCAAACTGCACAAGACTTCTATAATTTTAGGATTTTCGCTTCAGAAGCACTTTTAGGATAAAAACATTTGAATGTGATAGTTCACCCCTATAGCTTATAAACCCCTGCCCCAAAAGTCAATGAAAGGTGAGTAACCGATAGTTTTGGCGAGGTTACAATTTAGTAATAAGCTCATACAAGTGGTTGCTCGGTAATTAAGGAAAATGTAATGATAGGTAACTTCGGAGTAATCTAAATGTAAATTATTAACTCTAAACTACGAATAAATAAGAGTGGCGAAAGTCTTGCTCAACAAGTTAGTGACATTTTAGGGTTATCACCAACAATTTACAAATTACACTGAAACAGATGGTGATTTAATGGGAGCGGCAGAGAATACATTTCACCCCCTCAAAGTTGAGGATGAGTCAATAACAAAAACAATAAGTACAGCATTAGTGAACGCTATGGGAGAAGACCTAAAACTAATTAGCAATTTAGATACCTTGGTGCAGGATGAGCGTCTTATTCATCCTAGCGCCCATATATCGCCGCTTGCCTATATCGGTAGTAGTGTTCAGATTCACGCCGGTACACAAATCGGCGAACGAACTACAATCGGTGAAAATAGCATTGTTGACATGCAATGCTATATAGACCACGATGTAATCGTTGGCGCGAATGTACATGTCCAAAATGGGGTAAGTATCTGTCAGGGTGTAATGATTGAGTCAGGAGTTTTCATAGGCTCAAATGTTACCTTTACTAACTACCGCTATCCCCGCGCTATCTATTTTAATGGCGCTCCCAAGCCGGATGAACTAAATGAGATAGATTGTATCCTAGTACGCTATGGCTCAACCATTAGCGCGGGCGCGGTTATTTTACCGGGAGTGCGTATCGGAATCTTTGCGATGGTAGGTGCGGGCGCAGTAGTTAGTGAAGATGTCCCGGCATACGGGCTGGTATTAGGCAATCCGGCTCGTTTAACTGGTTTTGCATGTCATTGCGGAAAGCCTATGCGGATTAGCGCACATTATCAAGACAAAGCAACTTGGCTTTGCGAATTATGCAACTTTACTCTAAATAACCTGCCCATTCTGTAATTGACCACAAAATTACAGTTAACAGGCACAAAAGAATTAAATTCGGCTAAGTGGTACTTTTTACTAGCTAGAGCCTATTGCTAAAGCTGTTAAAATTACAATATCTGTAATAAATATTGGTAGGTCTTTTGCTTCGCGCAGTAAAAATGAACCTAGAGATAGCAATAATTTGCTCAAGTCCATTGTCTGAAGCGAAAATCCTATACTGGTTTAATAGCATAATCAGGACTTCCGGTTGTCTGAAATCTTTCATAGAGCTAAAAACCTTATAAACCGGTAAAAGCAATAAACCCTCAATTATAAAGCTGTAATGTAGGGATTTGGTTAATGTCACATCATATTTAAGGCTTGCTTGTATCATCAATTGTGTGCAATGTGGCAATTATTGCGAAAAGTGCAGACGGCGCGGTCTGTGCTAGAAAATGAGTTAATAGTAATTTGAGCGGCTATAAATATTAGAGGATACTAAGTGGCATATCCTAAGAAGGTGATTAGCCACAGTGTGATGTGCAAAATATCGGCACATAAAGACTATCCTCATAGCGTAACAAGAAGGAAAGAAAAAGGATGTCTCTACCGCGATACATCAACACATTTTTCAGGCACTGGCCTATTTATTTGTACATTTCTCTGTTAATGGCTGGATTATTGGTAGGTTTCAGTTTCACAATAAAGCCTAAATACACTACTAGCTCTACAATCTGGGTAGAACAATCTTCATTTTTGGACTCTCAGTTACAGCGTTCATCCAGTGATGGTAGTAACTATGACTCACCAGCTAACCGGAAGGCTAACGTGCTTTCTGAATATATGAAGTTGCGTACATTCGTTAGGGATGTAATCAAAGGTACACCCTATCAAGTTTATCTGGGAGATACCGTCAAGGAAGGCGACCTGATAAAAGATATTATGGACAATTATAACATTAAGATTAACGGTTATAATTCGTTCTCTATTCAATACAACTACAATGCACCGGATCGCAGCTATGATATTACTCGTTCGATAGTGGAGCGTTTCTTGTATGAGCAACGTGAAGAAATCAAGCGTACTGGTCAGAGTACCATTTCTCTCCTGAAAAGCCAAATTGATGCCGCTCAACGTACCAAAGATAGCTCGGAAAGCAACTTGAAGGATATGCTTTCTCGTTATCCTTGCACTACATCCGCACTTTCCCAAGATCGTGTGCTGTCAGAAGAAGATTTGCAATGCCAAGTGCTACTTCAGAAGCGTGACACCGCTAATAGCAATTATAATAGCTTGGTTAATCGGTTGTCTTCTACCGAAGATATGTACAATGCAGCCCTTGATGGCAAAGATATTACCTTACGGGTGGTTGATCAGCCTGAAACCTATGAAGCTAATACCAATAACAAGTTAACCTTTTTGATTTTTGGTATGGGTGGTTTCCTAGTTGGCGCAGTCCTCTCTGTACTGGCGATTGTAGCCTTGACTTGGACTGACAATACTGTTCGGATGAGGTCGCATGCGGCGGCGTTGTTTGAAAACGTAAAAACCTTTGAACTACCTAGCCTTAAAACTACCAAGCCACGCAAGCTACGAGGCGGACAGATAATTCAATCTCCTGATGTTAAGCAACGGATGTTGTCCCATTTGAAATGGGCGCAGGACGATAGGAACCTTGATAACAAGGGAGGGGCAAACTAATGCTGGGCAAAGTTAACGACAATCAGCCAACCCAAGTAGGCGAAGCTTCCAAAACAGGGGTTCAACTCTCTATTGAGCCTGTACAAAATGGAACTACTAAAAGCAATTTGGTTGTAAAAACCGGCTCTCTAAAACCGAAAAAAACAACGGATGCTAATAAGTTTGCCCTTTTCGGTAATGGTAAACGCGAGACACAGCTAAATGAAGAATTTTACCATCGCATCCAGCAGGAATTCAGGGCTACTCCTGAGGTCGGAGACCCGCTGGTAGTCGGAATCACCAGTTCTGTACGCGGCGAAGGGCGCACTACAACCTCTGTAGGGTTAGCTTCTGCTATAGCGCAAAGCATTCCGCAACCGATAGTGCTGTTAGAGGGTGACCTTTCACGACCTAACTTGGCAGAGGAATTGGGTATTGAAAATGTCGGGTTGAGCGAATATCTGAGAGGTGAGATACCGCTCGAATCGGTGGCACGCTTAACCGCGCTGGCAGACCTGTGGATTATACCTGCTGGAGATTGTTTGGGGCAAGATTTAAAAACCTTACGTAGTGAACGTTTGGCTAAATTGTTCAGCTATTTACGTCAGGAATATGCCGCCATTATCGTGGATATGCCACCAATCGAGCAAACTGCACAGGCAGCACGCCTTTCCGGTTTCATTGACCGGATATTGCTGGTCGCGTTAGCCGGAAGCACTCCGAAAGGCTTGATTCAAAGTTCGTTAGCAACTATCCCAATCGAAAAGCAGGCGGGCGTAATTCTTAACAAAACCACACAGAATATGCCACGTTTGCTTAAAAATCTCCTAGGTGTTTAGCCGGATGTTGCGCTACAAGTTAACTACATTTAGCTCGTAGCTCTCAACTCTAAATTTTCCAAGGGGGTGTTATTTTGCAAGTAGTATTATTTCTTATTTTTGGTTCGCTGGTAGTCGGCTATTTCTACGAGCGGTTAGACAGGCGTGTACTCATCATTTTGACTGTTATGGTAATACTCGGAATACTCGCTTATATGTTTTTGCGCAGGGCGCTTTAAAATGTCAACTGATTCTTTGCTACTACTCCCCATAACCTTGATTGCCTGTATTGTGGTGATCGGCATAGTATTAGCCAGACCTTTTGTCGGTTTCTGCCTGATTATATTTGTCGTAACTTTCTGCGAGATGTTCACTACCGGCGACCCGATTTCCATGATTACATTCCAGATGATGATTAAAATTCGAGGCTTCCCCTTAAAATTTACGCCCCTCGAAATCCTGATGTTAGCCACAATTATCTCAGGTTGGAGTAAGGCGCGGGCTAATGGGGATAGATTCTGGATTAAAACTGCTTCCAACAAGCTCTGGATAGGTTTCGCCTTAACTATTGCTTTTGGTTTTTTCTGGGGCTGGCGGCGCGGCGGGGATTTCAACACCGCTGTCATTGAAGTGCGGGGCTTAGTCTATGCCATTTTGATGTACTTTATGGGGACTTTTTTTCTGCAAGATTTCAAACGCTTGAAGCATGTAAGCTGGGTCTTTATGCTTGGTGTACTAGGCTTAATCATAATCTCAATTGTACGTTACTCGATTATAAGGTTTGATACTACTGGCGTGGATTCGCTTAATGGTTCTAACCATGACACCGCGCTTTTCTTCGCAATGCTTACAATGTATTTGCTCAGTCAGATAAGTTTTGGCACGTGGAAATGGCATAAATTCTTCAACTATCTTTTGCTATTTCCCTCCATCTTTAGCATGATGATTTCAGGAAGGCGTGCTGCTTTTGTCAGTCTGGTAGTGGCTTACGGAGTTTATTTGGTTATTCTGTTTATCCGCAAGCGCAAAGCTTTTTGGATAACGTTAGTAATTACAGTTCTCATTGGCGCACCCTACATGGCGATTTTCTGGAGCAACCAGAGTAGTCCTTTAGGTATGCCAGCACGCGCAATTCGCTCGCAACTTTCCGGGCAAGCTTCCGCTCGCGATGCCAGTTCCGACCTATATCGCTTGGTCGAAAAATATGATGTGCATTACACCATTATGCAAAACCGTATATTCGGGGTTGGCTTCGGGCAACAGTTCTATACGCCTGTAGAGCTTATAAGCCTTGACGGCTTTGTATTCCAGCTATATACCCCACATATAAATATTCTATGGATTTGGTTAAAAGTAGGTATTGTAGGTTTTGCGCTATTCTGGTTACTACAATGTATCGGTTTCTTTCAATTGGCACAGGTTATTAAATATTCCCGTGCCGGTCCAGAATTAGGATTTACCCTTTTTGCAGGTCTCAGCCTTGTGGTGATTTTAGTATATGCCTATGTGGATATTGCGCTGAGCGGCTATCGGCTGACTTCTCTGATGGGCATCTTTTTAGCAGTTATTAACCTACATTATCAGAAAGTTTTGCCGGAGGTGCATAAGTTTGGTGGGCGTAAGTTATTCCTATTTAACCGCACCAAACAAAAAAAGGGTGTGCTACTAAATGAAAAATAAAATTTTCAAAAATATACTTCTACTCGGCTCCAGTCAAGGTATAACTTGGTCAATGACCATCGCCTACACTATCTTTGTGCCACGCTTTTTGGGTCCGGAGGGTTTGGGTCTGCTTGCGGTTGGGTGGTCTATTTCATCGCTAGTTACGGTAGTAGCATCGCTTGGTAACGGCAAGTTTCTGTTAAAGGAAATAGCCCGCAATCCTGAAAAAGCGCATAAATTGGTTGGGGCGGCTGTTCTTATAAATGTGTTACTAGGTGTACTCATTTGGTCTGGCGTATTACTGGCTGTTAATTTATTTGTAACCAATAGTGACCTTAAAACAATTTTATTGATTATTGCTATTGCCAATGTCATTAATCTCTCAATTGGACCGTTGCAAACTGCGATGCAGGGCTTTGAGAAAATGCAATACAGCCTTTACGACTCGCTATTTTCTAAAGGGGTTTACACCAGTTTGTGCATTTTCTTTGTGGTGATGGGTTTTGGAGCAGTAGCAGTAGCATCGGCAGCTCTGATAATTACAATTCCGTCAGCCCTGTTAAACTATTGGTGGTTCTCACAAGTTAGCAACTTAAATTTAAAGCCGAGGCGGGAAACCATCAAAGAGGTTGTAAAAGGGGGTATGGCGTTCTTTGTAATGGATCTAACCTTGCAAATTTATCTGTATCTCGATGCTCTAATGCTGTCAGTAATGACTAACGAGACAGTGCTTGGTTACTACAATGTGCCTACTCGCTTGTTCGGCACCCTCATGTTTGTACCGATGATTATTGGTAACGCTATTCTTCCGGCGCTCTGCCGTATGGCAAAGGAGGATCCCTCTAATCAGGTACAAATGACTCGCAACACCCTGAATTTATTTATTGCGATAAGTTTCCCCATAGCAACAGGTACTACTGTGCTGGCAGCGCCAATTATCAGCTTGCTTTACGGCAAAGCCTTTGAACCTTCTGTGCTGGTGTTAATTACGCTGGCTTGGTGTATCATCCCTACTTATCTGTTAATTGGAATAGCACAATCTCTGATTGCACAGGATCGACAGGGACTTTGGGCTAAGATTAATATTGTGGCAGCATGTGTCAATTTTGTTATAAACCTTGTTTTGATTACCCTTACCCAGAATATCTGGAACAATGGTGCAATAGGCGCAGGGATTACCTTGCTCATCAGCGAAATGGTAACTACCTCTATTGGTTTAACGCTGCTCTCTAAAGGCACGTTGAATCGTTCGTCCTTGATGGTATTGCTCAGAACTATAATCACTACCGGGGTAATGGCGTTGGTACTTTGGCCTGTACGCGAACTGTTTTTCCTGATACCGATTGGGGTAGGCATTGTAGTATATGGGTTGGTAGGGATAATTATAGGTTTGATACCGCTTTCCTATATACGTATGGCTCTGTCTATGCCCCGCCAAATATTCAAACGCAAGTTGCACGCTCAAGGCTAGGTTTGCGAACTTGTTACTCTCTCTTGTCCTGTTTTGGTTAAGAGAGAGATTTTTATTTTTGGCACAAATCAATTCGAATAGCTATTGACCAATCCTCCAGTTAAAGCTAATATGAACAAACTCTAATCAACTTACCGCGTATAGTAAACCTCTTGTCAGACCATAATCCTAGAATATAAGTATGTGGAGCATCTAAAAGACCTTAGTGCGATGAGCGTACTTAACTTTCGATAGGAGCAGTTAGCAATGACTGTAGAAACAATTAATAAACCTCGGCGAGTCGAAATTCTGGGCGCAAGTGTTGATGATATAGTAATGGGCGAAGCTGTTAGCATTATTGCAGAATGGGTTCGCAACAAACAAATAAATTCTAATTTTGTAGCACAGCAAGTCGTAACCTTAAATCCTGAATACGTTACATTGGCGCGACGTAACGCGCAATTCCTAAATCTGATAAATAAAGCTGGGCTTATCACACCGGATGGCGTTGGCTTGATTTACGCCGGTAAGATTATGCGCCGCCCTTTGCGGGGTCGCGTTACCGGAGTAGCCTTGACTCATGCATTGGCGCAACATTCCGCGGAATTACACAATAGCGGAAAAGGTCATATGCGCCTGTTTTTGCTGGGTGCTGCCCCCGGCATTGCCGAAGAAGCTTCTAGCAAAATGCAAAAAACGTATCCGGGCGTAGAAATAGTCGGTACTTTTAGCGGGTTTTCCGGTCCTGAAGGAGACGCTGAAAGCGTTGAAAAAATCCGACAGAGTGGCGCGGATGTAGTATTAGTAGCCTATGGCATGCTCAAGCAGGATTACTGGATTGAACGTAACCTGAACGCAACCGGTGCTGCCGTTGGTATTGGCATAGGCGGCACCTTTGATTACATTGCAGGTATCGTAGCTACTCCCCCGGAAGCAATCAAGCGCTTGGGTATGGAATGGGCTTACCGAATTTTCACCCAGAAAAACCGCTGGAAACGTGCCATATTTGTTCCGAAATTTATCGGAGCGGTGGCATTAAAAACCCCCTTAACTTGGCTGGCAAATTAGGTTTTGTTAGCGGGAGGCAAGCTCGGTTAGGGTAGCCGAGTTTGCCTCATATTTTGTTAAAAATACAGCACTTGTGAACTAATAAATTCCCTGTATAAAGGAGCCGTGAATGCTCGAAATCGTGTTTGGGTTGATAATGACCGTTCTATTAGGGTTGTTGCTTCCTATGGTGGTATATCTGATAATGCTGGTAATAGCAGGCGCATTTTACCGCAAGCCCAACGTCCAGAAGCGCAGCCTTCTTGAACTGGAGCGTTCCGGTAAGTATCCCAATCTCGTTATCCTGATTCCTGCTCACGATGAAGCATTAACCCTTCCGGCTACCTTACAGCATTTTAATTTGCTTAGCCTTGACCGCGCCGGTAAAGTAAAACCGCGTGTTGTGGTTATTGCCGATAATTGTACCGATAATACCGCCGATTTAGCCAGTGAAGCCGGAGTCGAGGTGTATGAGCGGTTTGACACCGAGAATCGCGGCAAGGGGCATGCATTGCGTTGGGCTTTTGAGAAATTGCCGCAAGATTTCCCCGATTATGAAGCAGCGGTAATATTTGATGCAGATACTGTGCCGCATGCCGAGTTTATGATTGAAGCCGCCGCTGCTTATAACAGAGGTGTGTCTGTGATGCAGGGACGCTATGATGTGCTTGACCCTCATGAAACATGGCGCACCAGCCTGACCTATGTAGCTTTCGCCCTGTTCAACCATGTGCGCCCGCTCGGACGCGCCGTTCTGAAATTAAGCGATGGGCTAAAAGGAAATGGCATGCTCATAGCCCGCGAAACGTTGGAAAGGTTGCCGTGGAATGCCTACTCACTGGTTGAAGATATAGAATATACCAGCCGGTTGGTTCAAGCAGGCATGAAAGTTGAATATGTGCCGGAAGCAAAATTGTACGGTCAAGCTGCCTCCAGCAGCAAACAAGCATTAAGCCAACGTTTGCGGTGGGAAGGTGGGCGTGGGGCGCAAGCTCGCAAAGATATTCCCGGATTGCTAAAAACCGCCCTGTTAAAACGCAATGTTGCCGCTTTTGACCGAGCAATGGATTTGATAATCCCCCCCTTGGGATTACTGGTAGCCCTGCTAGTTTTAAGTAGCGTATTGAACATGCTGGCATGGCTGATTGTAGGAGGCGCATGGCTCGGTTGGACGCTTGTATTATTTGACTTGAGCTTGTTTGGTATAATAATATTCGTGCTGGGTGGTCTAATGGTCGCCAAAGTACCCGCTCGCGCCTACCTTGCGTTGGCTCGCGCTCCTTTCTATATTGCTTGGAAATTATGGGTATATGTTATACTGGTTACTCGCCGTTTGCCTAGTGAATGGGTAAGAACCGAGCGAGCCAAAATAGAGGTTCAGGATGTCAATCACGTTACCCGAAGTTGATATGCTAAAAATGGGGCAAAAGTCCAAAGATTATAGCCGATTATCCTTCCGCGACTTTGCAAGGGGCGACATCCGGGCGTGGGAGAAAATCTGGCTGCGCCGGAAATTTGCTGAAGACCGAATCACCCGGCTTGATATAGCCAAATTGATTTGGAACTATGCGGGTTTACGCGCCACTCTTTTACACCGGGTTGGCTATGCTCTTAAAAGAAGGCGTGTTCGTATAATTCCGGGCATAATCAGTATGATGAACATAACCTTGCATGGCTTCGATGTGCCATCCTCTGTGGAAATCGGACCCGGTCTATATGTGCCACATCCGGTAGGGGTTGTAATAATGGCGCGTCAGATAGGGGCAAATGTAACGCTGGCAAACAGCATCACCATTGGCATGCGCAACACCCCCGAATTTCCCCTAATCGGCGATAATGTTTTTATCGGAGCGGGCGCACGAATACTTGGTGGAATACGAATTGGGGATAATGCTCAAATCGGCGCAAATGCGGTAGTAATTAAAGATGTTCCGGCAGGCGCAATCGCCGTGGGAGTTCCGGCTCAAATCAAGCTACCTGTGAAATAGCAGCGCAATTATTGAAATTACGGGGCGGGGCGCAAGTCTCGCCTCTTTTTATTTTATAGCCCCAAACGTGGCAAATAAAAACAAGGGACATAAGCCCCTTGCCTGAAACAAAACTCTAAATAGGGACGCACATATCTGCGCCCCTGTTCGGTTAGTTACTTCACTTCAAGGTTGGTGTAAGGCATGATGCCTAATACGTTGACGCGGAAACCGGAAACGTAAGGGCGTTGCAAAGTGTAGAACTTGCCCCACATTAGCGGCATAACTACTGCTTCGTCAAGCAATTTAGCTTCAAGCTTATTGTAAACTGCGTTACGAGCGGTGTTATCCTGAATCGCTAAGGAACCCATGAGCATTCCATCGTATTCAGGGTTATTGTAGCCGAAGGTATTCTGCGGGTTTTTGCTGAAGAACTGAGATAGCACAGCATACTGATCTGGGTAAGCGGTAATCAGCATGGAGACCCAAGCAGCTACCTTGCCTTGCATCTGCTGGGCAATCATGCTTTGCTGATCGGTCACGGAGATTTCGACGGTCATGCCCAAGTTGGTTTGCAGGGCTGATTGAATGAACTGGGTAGTACCAGCAACGTCAGGACCGGAGCCGACTTGTGAAATTACAAGTTTAGGCATCTTGCTACCCTCAGCAAAACCGGCATCAGCCAACAACTTCTTGGCTGCGGTTGGGTCATACTTGAGTTTCATTTGTCCGGGGACATAACCGGGAATACCACTAGGCACAATGCCGGTAGCGGTGAAGCCCGCGCTGTTCAAAGGAGTATCGTTGATGGCTTGGGAATCCAGCGCCATAGTGACGGCTTGGCGAACTTTGGCATCTTTGAAGGGTTCATAGGCGTTGGCGCTCATGCCAAAGTACATGGTGTAGCCCATGCCGATATCCCACTGCTTGAACATTTTGCCCATTTCGCCGGTGTCTTTTTTCAGCCGATTAGCTTCATCGGTAAGAAGTGACCAATGACCATCAGTTTTGCCGCTCTCGAACACACTCAGGCGGTTGGTATTATCAGCGCCAACCATCGGGTATTCGATACGGGTTAGCTTAACCTTGCTACCAAACCAGTTCGGGTTGGGAGTCAGGGCGATTTGCTGCCCGTGCTGCCATTCTGCCAGTTGGAAGGGACCAGCGCCAGCGCTCTTGGTTTCCCACCATTTGTCACCACTGTCAACAATAGTTTTGTCCAGAATGTAGGCATTGGTAAATGCCAGTTTGCTGGTCAAGAAGGGGGTAGGGTTTGCCAAAGTGAGTTCGATGGTAGCATCATCAACTACTTTGATGCCGCTGATTTTGTCGGCTTTCCCTGCAAACTTGTCGGTTGCGCCTACAATATCGCCTACAATTCCGATAGCAATCGGGTTCTTGATTTTGGGGTCAACGGCGCGTTCGTAGGTATAAGCTACATCTGCGGCAGTTACTTGCTTCCCGCTGGAAAATTTAGCAGCAGGATTCAGGGTGAATGTCCAAACTTTGCTATCCGCGCTGGCTTTCCATTCTTTGGCGATACCGGGTATGACGGAGCCTTTTTCGTCATAATCGGTCAAGCCAATGTACAAGTTACTGTACAAGTATTTGGTGGTGTTGCCCTGAGGTTGGCTGGCTTGCGGGTCAAGGGTTGCCGGGTCGGGACCAAACCAAACTTCGCGATAAATGCCGGGATGCCCACTGCTTGCAACGGCAGCAGTAGTGGCAGCGGCAGTAGTGGCAGCGGCGGTGGTGGT